>NZ_LCWX01000145.1:210682-288046 GCF_001431305.1 Pseudovibrio sp. POLY-S9 | reverse complement strand
CGAACATGCGCCAGTTCTACGAGCGCGCAGCCATCAACGCCCCAATTCAGGGCTCAGCGGCAGATATCATCCGCCGTGCCATGGTGCGTATGGACGAGGTTCTGGAAACGGCAAATCTGGACGCGCAAATGCTGTTGCAGGTGCACGATGAATTGATCTTTGAATTACCTGAGGATCAGGTGGACGAGACCAAAAAACTCGTCATCACCACCATGGAAAAAGCAACAGAACCCGCCCTCCAGCTCTCGGTCCCCCTAAAAGTGGAAGCCGAAGCCGCCACCAACTGGGAAGAGGCGCACTAGCGCCTCTTTTTCCTCAGGGCAAGGCAGTTAGCCCCAGCAAACAGTGTGATCCCGGGCCAAGCACCCCGCCAACCCGGGCCACACAAAACCACGCACATAAAGCCTTTACCCACCTGCAGACCACGAACACCGAAGCCGCCAAGCCACCCCCCTTCGGTGTCTTCCCGGCCCCCGAGCCGGGACCCATGAGGCGTCACCTCAGACATTGGCTCAAGTAGTATGCAATCCGCCGTGCCACGGTGCGTATAGAAGAGGTTCTGGAAACGGCAAATCTAGACGCGCAAATGCTGCTGCAGGTGCACTATGAATTGATCTTTGAACTGCCTGAGGATCAGGTGGACGAGACCCAAAAACTCGTCATCACCACCATGGAAAAGCAACAGAACCCGCCTTCTTCCCTTAAAGTAGAAGCCGCCGCCAACTGGGTGTTAAGTTCAGCAAACAGTGTGAACTCATCAGAACCAAATTTCAGTTTTTGATTATGTTTGGATAGAGCCTTCAAATGCTAAAGTGCTATCAATTCTTATTATGAGGAAATACAAACCGCTGGCTAGGTTAGGATCCCATCGGTATTTAGTTGCAGGAGAGCAATTTTGATTTCTCCCTGATGAAAGCAACTGAGTGCGAGATTGATCCCAAACTTCAATCTCGAGATCAATACTTTGGCCATCACGCCTTTGGACTGCTTCAAAGGTGATAAACGGATTTTCAATATCTACATATTCGATGCCGCTATAATGGTTGAAGAAGATACCACTTTGACGAACTACAGATACCATTGGAATAAATGTATTAAGTTGGGAAGTCTGCAATTTCTCAACAAGCATTATTCGTTCAGCTTGAGAACGCACTAAAATTGAACGCAGAGGCCCAACTAAATTTAGAGGTGATGGGATAAGAACTTCCGCACATCTTGCTCTGATTGTGTCTGCATCAGGTGAATGGGTGTCGTGATAAATTTTTGCAAAATCTAGATGCCCGAAACCGGTATTATTTGAATATACATTGGTCTGGTTTGATTGCATATTCCCGTCAGAGAACTGGGCGTCAGCCCTTGTTATCAAATCAGAAGCATCAAACACGAGTACGATAAGTACACCAGCGTGTTTACCGTGATAATACTCGTGCTGCTTTCTAATGCCTTCAATGTGGTATTGGGTAGGGTTTCGAGGTCTAAAATATAGGCGAACACTATCATGGGCCGCATTATTGCAATTGATGATGTCTTCTAGAGCAACATCATTAGAAATTTGCCCTATAGCTGCATTCCTAGAAAGAAGGGAGCCACTAGATAGAACGTTCAATATGTTATCTAAGGGCTCATGCCGAAAAACGTGTGCAGGCCAGTGCTGTCTGATCGTATTTTGAAATCGTGGTTGCCAGTATTGCAAATGGGCTTGCCACCTTTGCAGTGTTAACCCCATTTAAATTCATCCTGAATGTTATCGCTATTACTGAGGTCTAAGCTATTATTAGCTCGGAGCATCTCTAGAGCTATCTGGCTTTTGCCATGTAAATCTGAGACCCTGACAGGGCGAATGTACGGCAAGTACGACAGTAACGAAAATATAGGAAGAGCATTATCATATGGTGTTTCTGGTAGTGCGTCTCTGGTCAAGACACTAGATTTTAGTGTGCGCCAGATTCTAAATAAGTCCTCTTCATCTGCAATAAGAGTTTGCTCGCCGTTCTCACGAAAAACATTCTTCTTTGAATCAACATGAAGGTTTAACTCATCCGAGTAATACAAAGGTTTTAAGTGCCCATGACTTCTCTTTAAGAGGAGTACTATATCCTCGACGAAGTCGTCAAAACTTCCTGCGAAGCGGCATTTGTGAGAGACAAAATGATGCTCAGGTTTTCCAATATTGGCTTCAAAGTCGTGTATATAGATGTCTATTGGCAAGTTTCGAAGATAATGGACCATCATTGGTTTAACTTCATCCCAATTGAGGCCCCCATTTCCACATCCAAGGCGCGGAAATGCTATCTCGCGTATTCCTAATTCATTGTATTTTTCTCGAAATTCAACAAGGCCAGCCTCAATATAATCAAACTTAGACGGATTTCGCCAATGCTTTTTTGTTGCAAAGTTCAACACCCATTGATCCGAGCCTTTCCATAACCAGAAGGAGCCGGCTACCAACATATTTGCATCACAAATAACTTTGTATTTGCGAAACATTTCTGGATATTTTTTCTTGTAAGCAGCGGCCAGCCCTTTTCCCATCACGCCAACAGTGTTGACTGTGTTTACAACTGTTTGTGCCGACGACTCGAGAATGCTCGTTCGATGAAACTTTAACATGGCTGTTCTCTTATCTGCTCTACTTCAGACAGGCTATGCGCTCGGTATGGATTAGCATTCTATAACAAGTAGACGAACTTTTAATTTTCAGCAAAACCATTCTGAGATCAATTAAGCATTTCGTTTTGTCCATCTAAGCTCCTCCCCACCTGCAACAACTCCCCATTGACACCGCATGCATCTGCCGCCATCCTGTTTTTCGAGGCTTCACAACCTCTCTAAGACAGCGGTAACCGCTCCCGTCACTGGCGGATTTTTTGTGCCTGCTTTATAGGTGGCGCGCAAACCCTTTGCTATGAGAGGGAAATACAATACCTCCTTCGGGGAGAATAAACTCATCTGTCGTTGTCAGGTTGTGAATCCCGCTCGCCAGCGAGTCCTAAAAGCTCGTTGTTGTCGCGGTCTTTCCACACCCTACAAACAGAGGGCCTCGAGAATGGACGACACCGCATGCGCATGTAGCGCCACAAACACGCTTCAAAATGAAATTGACGAAGTCATCATAGCCGTCTCGGATTTGGAAAATCTGGCTTATATGCAGCAATTGGAGCGTATCTCCGAAAAGTGGAAACCGGTTTTCGGATAAAGATACGCAAAGCAGAAATGAGTGCTGAATGAGCGGATGCAGGAATGCCGGGAACGCGATGCTTTGCTCACTCTGCAACAAGCCTTACGCGACCGACTGGAAGCATTAAGAAAGACCTGCGGAATACTGGAGCGGGTCGCCCATCCGCAGCCAAAAAAATCCAAAATATCGCTTCTTGAATAAGCCAGTCTTTGCCTGACACTTAAACAGGCAAAACGGCTTAATCCCATCACGCGCGCAAAACCGGGTGTTCCAACCACCCGCCCGTGCGCACTCACGCACTGTGCCTTTCGATGCTCCGGCGATCTCACAACACCCCGTGTCATCGCCCGTGCACACAGCACAAAATGAGCATCCTGCTGGCCTGCGGCCGGGCAACTAAGCCCGCAGGTCAGCGCCTTGGTAAATATGACCCTAGCAGCACGAACAGGTGCGAGCTATTCCCCGGATCTAAGGAGCCGCAGCACCTGAGCTTGAAGCGAGCCATACTCTGCGCAAACCCATCAGTCGGTTATCTCGATCTTTCCGCAGGCCTCATCAGAAAAGCTCTTTGGCTTCCACTGCTTACCTGCCAGATACGTGTAGCAAACCTCGATCTTGTTGATGGCGACACTGCTGTTCACGTCGCTATCTGCATCAAGCGGGTTCCTGTCGAGTATGACCAGATCAGCCACTTTGCCCTGCTCCAGCGTGCCAACCTTGTCATCAATCAGCGTTTGCTCGGCTGCAACGGCGGTGATGCCCTTTAGGTTCTCATAGATGGGCCGGCCATCTCGGTTTCCAGCCCACTTGCTGTCAGGCATATCTTTGACCTGACTGCCCTTGATATCTGGATAGACCCAGGTGTTGCGAGTGACCATCTGCTCAACATACCAAAGCGGATTCACCGGCGCGATAGGCGCATCACTGTGCAGCGTGAAGGGGATGTTATCGCGAACATCCAACGTGGTGGCATCCAGTGTCGGCGCCCGTCCGTTCGGGTCTCCGTCCGCACCTAAATTATTGAGATCCTTGCCATCCAGCAGGCTAACAAACCCGCCACCCCAATACCCGACATGACCGGTAAGGTGTGACACGATGAAATTTAGAGGAAGGCCTCCCTCGTTTTTGCAATGCACCCGCCTTGCAACTTTGGTCAGCTCCCACAAATACTGCGCAACTGAGCTGGGTGAAGTCGCAGGGTCCCCTCCAACAGTCGCGTGAATAAGCGTCACAGGATACTCGTTGCACCGCCCGGTACTCAGCCCCAATGTGGTGATCGCAACGGCCTTGATCGCCTTGTCGCCATTGGTGTGGATTTGAATAGGCCAGCCTTTGCTCCAGAAGGGCTGCAAAGCCGCCAGAAAGCTTCCATCCCCTCCGGCAATCTTGCTCAAATCCGGCTCTTCATCATTATCCGGCATAAAAAACTGATAGTTCGCGCCATGCGAGCCAGTAACGGCAGTCTTCTTGCCATTCTCCTCATCCACGCATATGCCATTTATGTTGTAACCCTGAGTGAGATAAGCCGAGCACCCCTGCGTTGAACCATCCGCCCAGAACTTGATGCCCGTCGCACCGTAGCGGCCCTGCGTGTTCTTTATCAGCGTCGTTTTGCTCAAAACCTCGTTAGGCCACAAAGACGTCATCTCCGCCTCGGCAATCTCAACCGCTGTTTTACTATGCTCACTGGGATCAATCGCCGTAGCCGAAATAAGCGTGCGGATACGGAACGGAGCTGTGAAATTGCCAGCCTCATCTTTATGCAGCGCAACGTCTTTGTTGAGCTGAATGATAGGAACAGTGAAGCCACCACCATTCACAATGGTCGTGACGCCAGCCGCCGCAATCTTTTCAACCACCGGAGCAACGGCCTTGAGGCCTTCCGCATAATCCATGAAGAAGAAGGGGCTACTGGCAGGCACACCTGCCATCTCCTGAATTTTCGCAACAAACGGCCTGTAAGCCGCTTCTTCCTGCAATAAGCCGGAGTAATAGGCGTTCCCATCCTGACCAGTATAAACCTCCCATTTGCCAAGAGGGTCTGGCGCAGGCATGTCCTTGTTCCTGTTTATCTCCGGCCCACAAGGCCAGGCAGTGCAGATGTTGGCAGCAACAAACGCATTCCCATTGACATAGGCAACGTGTTCGGACTGATCCAGAATAAGTACAGGATGCGCATCAGCACCCTCAACACTTTCACTGATTTCCTCGGCGGGACGGGAGCGGAAAGCAACAACGCGCTGGATCTCATCTGGCGTGACACCAAACCGTGAAGGATCAATGCCATTCCCCACAATCCAGGCCTGTTTTGTGGGCGTCCCATCCGGCGCAAAAGGCACCCAGCGATTGGGTGCACTGTTCAAGACATTCCACGTCCATTCAAAACCAGTCTCAATACTGCCATCATATTTGCAAACGGTTTTGTCTTTAAAACGCGGGTTAACCTGGTTGTCATAGGTGCGGTAGCTGTAAGGTTCTGGCAAACAAGGAGAAAGGTCAGCAACCGCAGCATAGTTCACCACAAGCGGCATATGCATATGTGGCTCAATAAAGCCGGGCATTAAGATAGCCCCACCCAAATTGACCTTGGTGACAGCGCTGTCGGATAAATAGGTTTGGTAGTCTTCGTCCGACGTGAAGATCTCAGAGATTTCGCCATTTCGAACAATCAGCGCTTTGACTGTTTTGCGTCGATCCGCCTTCTCATCGGCCATTGTCAGAATATCGCCGCCATAAAAAAGCGTCTGCTGCTCAGCCTGCGCCTGAGAGAGTGTCATCATCAAAACTACCGGAGCACAGGCGACCAAAAACGATGCCCGCCGTTTGACCGTGCTGCCTCTATGCCTGGCAGTTGGAAAGCAGATGGATGCAAGCATGAAAACCAAATCTCCAATTGATGATAAACACATAATTGCCATTGGAGATTGTAATCTGATGTACTCTGATCCCTGATTTCAACCAACCCGCCGCAAGTTCCAAGCTTGACTTACAAAGTCTAACCCAAGCCCCCCACAAAGAAGCCTTTCTTGAAAGAAAGCCTTATGTTTTAGGTCTGCTCACTTGCGCAGCCGACCAACCTGTAACAAACGGAAAAAAGCATGGGTGTCCTCTTTATTCGGGAACTGCTTTGTAAACCGCAGGCTTCAGCGAGAGGTTCTGCTCCAAAGGCGACCGCAGCTCGAAACAAGCGGGTTCCTCAGAGAAATTGTAGACACGGACAAGCACAAACTTCTCCGGCTCATCCTCCGAAAAGCTCAGTTCATTCTCGGAGATGTAAAATGGTGTTTCCCGCCCACCATTCGTGGTCTTCACCTCAATGAGCCGCTCAGTACCATCAATTTCGTAAGAGCGGATGTCATACCCAAGCCCATCGCCTTCCTCTTCAGAAGCCCAAATGGCTTTCTCGGCTAAGTCAGTTCTTCCAGCTTTCTTCAGCCGTTGTTGCTCAAGTTGAACAACATATGCCTCACCTAGCTTGCCAAGTTCCCGATTGCTCGCATCCCGCTCTGCATAATCCAGCTTTTGCGCCCGACGAACCACATTGCGAGGCGTGGTGGGCTCAATCGTCGAAGCTTGGGAGCGAGGCGGAGCAATATACTCCTCAGGTCCTTCATCAAGCTCCATTCGTTCTCCTGGAACTTGCTGCAAGTCCTCCTGTTGTCGTGCATCTAAGTGCCGTTGAACTGCATCTTTGAGAGATTTTTGATAATGTTCGGCTGGACTGAGGCCAGTGATCCATAGTTGATTGCGGTCTTCCAGAATAGCACTTACATTCTGCTGTTTCCGTCCAATGGCTTTCACCGACCTTGGAATAGAGCGCGCAAGTTCTCTCTGCCGAGCAGCCTTATTGAAACTCTGACCTTGAAGCCCCAACTTCAGCATTTCAAAATACTCAGCGACAAGAAGATCATTCTCCTCGTCTGTCCAATCATCTGCGCCCATGAAAATCTCAAATCAAACAATGTTTGAATTGAAGTTAGCACGTTCATTATACAACTTTAAGTAGGCTTATGAGCCTTATCTCTCATCCCTCATATAAAGCTCGTGGGGCAATCCATCCTCTGTGAAGACTTTGCAATAGCGAAAGCCTGCGCATTGAGAGCAGTGGAGTGCAGAGGTGTTTTCGGGTCGGTGACCAACGCAAAAGAACTGATCCTCAACGCAGACAAGCGGCTTCACATGCTCAACTGCAGCATTCAGCATGACTGTTCCTAGTTGTTGGCCTAGGGAAGCAGGATCGCCGATGTAGTAATCGAAGCTAACACCAGCTGTTATGCCAATTGTACCAGTGCCGTACTCTGGAAAGTCGCGGTTCAGATACCATTGCAGATAACCGAAGGGCGCGCCGTTAAGCTCCGCGATCAGGCAGTTGGTTGGATGATTATTTGAAACGCGGCACGCATAGCGCTCTGTTACTTGCTCAAGCGTGCTGGGCTCACGCTCATAAAAGGGCCGCAGATGGGGTTGGTTGTGCCATTCATGCAATAAAGGCATGTCCGAGACGGTAAGGGCCCTCATTTGAACAGTGATGCTTTGCGCCTCGCTCATGACCAATGCCTCCGTTTTCCCTGCGTTCAAAACTCTAGCCCATCCAAACTTGCTCCAACAGGCCTCCAAATAAAACAAACCCCGCCATAAAGACGGGGTTTGATAATATCCGGCGGACTTGTAGGGCATCAAGGCCGGCAGGATTACCTTGCTGGTCTACCAGCCGCAGGATTTGCCAGAATTTTGCTCGTCCAGATAAGCTTGGAGTGGAGCAAAATATTCAAGAATAGCTGTCGCGTCGGCCTCACGGCTTCCGGTGAAGGCTTCCAGACTGTCTTGCCATGGAAGCGCAGCGCCTGTTTCCAACATCGCGTTGAACTTCTCGCCAACTTCCTTGTTGCCATAGATGGAGCACGCTGCCAGCGGTCCTTCCCATCCTGCAAGGCGACAAGCCTCACGGTAAAACTGGAACTGGAAGATGTGCGCCAGAAAATAGCGTGTGTACGGCACGTTGTTGGGAATGTGGTACTTGGCACCCGGATCAAACGCATCCGCAGCACGGTCAACTGGAGCCGCAACGCCTTGATACTTCTCGCGAAGGTCCCACCAACCGTCGTTATAGGTGTCTGGAGTCAGCTCACCGTTAAACACCTTCCAGCGCCACTGGTCTACCAGCAAGCCAAATGGCAGAAATGCGATCTTGTCCAGTGCCTGAGCCAACAGGATGTTGGTGTTGACCTCTTCTGAAGCATCAAGCGGCAGAAGGCCGATCTGCTTCAAGTACTTAGGCGTAATGGACAGGCTCACCATGTCGCCAATCGCTTCGTGGAACCCATCGTTCGGGTCATCCTGATACATAGGCGACTGGTGATTGTAAGCGCGCTGGTAGAAGTTGTGACCTAGTTCGTGGTGGACGGTATTGAAATCCTCCCCCGTCACCTCGGTGCACATTTTGATGCGTAGATCATCCTTGCCATCCACGTTCCAGGCAGATGCATGACACTGCACATCACGGTCACGCGGTTCGGTAATCAACGAGCGCTCATAAAACGTCTCAGGCAGCGGGTCAAAGCCAAGCGAGGTGAAGAACCCTTCCGCCGTCTTCACCATTTTGAGCGGCGTATAGTTCTGCTCTTCCAGCAACTTGGTCAGGTCGTAGCCTTGCTCGTCCCCATCAGCAGCAACAAGCGGATAGATGTTGCCCCAGGATTGAGCCCACATATTACCCAGCAAATGCGCAGGAATTGGCCCGTCCGCAGGTACTTTATCGGCCCCGTAATGATCTGCCAACTTATCGCGTACATAACAATGCAAGCTGTCGTAAAGCGGCTTCACTTCACCCCAGAGGCGATCAACATCCTGCCGGAATTCATCCGGATCCATGTCGTATTTGGAACGCCACATGGAGCCAGTGTCTTTAAAGCCCAGCTCACTGGAACCCTGGTTGGCGATGCCGACCATCTCCGTGTACATGTCCTTCATAGGCGGAGAGACAGTGCGCCAGCCTTTCCAGACTTCCAGCAGCTTATCGTAATCACGACTTGTCGCCATGATGCGGCTGATCTTGGAAAGAGACAGCGCCTCGCCATCAATCTCATACTTGCCCGTGCCGTAAATGGTTTCCATCTCGGTATTGATCTGCGCAAGTTTCTTGATCTTGGCAGGGTCATTCTCAGGGGCAGGCAATGTCAGGTTCAGCTTCAAAAGCTTCATTTTCCGAGCAAGGTCTGGCGGAAGGTCAAGGCCGTCATACTGCTTGGTCTGATTGGCAAGAGAAACGTAGAGCTTCGTGGTGCGCTCCGACATTAACGCATTCAGCCAGTTGGTGTCATAGGTGATGAAATTAGCATTCACCCAAGCAACGCGGCCCGCTTCTTCGCCGATCTCCTGAATGGCTTTTTCGGAGGTTTCAATAAACGTTCTTGCATCCTCAACGTTGACTTTACTATCGGCGTCAGCTTGTGCTGAACTCAGCGGAATGAGAGCGAGTGAAAGTGCGGGCAATACAGATAACAACCGCTTCAAGGCAGCCTCCCCAACCATGGCATATTTTAGAGATTCTAGATGCATTTCTAATGCATAATCTCTCTGTTATGCCGTTACGGTAAGGGTTTTATCCCGTAAGTCTAGCCCGTTTCATCGCGATATTTCTCCTATTTTTGGATTGATCTAGCAAAATTATTGCATTAGCAATTTAGAAGAATCTTCAACACTGAGCCCGTTTCACGCACATAGCTGCAATGCCTGAAACGGTATAATGATTGCGTTTTAAAACGACATTTTGAGTAAGTGACAGCCCTCCTTGCGAGTCGAGGCAAACTTCATGTCGTTCTATCTCCAGAAGCTGTTCGCTCTCCATTTGACACCAGATGATGACAAAGAAAACGAAGCTTCTGCTCTGGCAACGGTTCAAACATTCACCGTGGTGTTTAGTACCCGCTCTGGCTGGCCTCATTGCCAATTCAGCCTTTTGGCTCTTCTCCAGTTTCGCGGTCTTTGGCATTCTCGGCATATTCAGCACATGCAAAATCACCAATTGGCATGCATGTGCCGAGCTGAAAGAGGCTGAGGCACATTTCTAACCATATGAAGAAAAAAGAAGTTCCGCCTCCATTCATGCTAGTGCCCTCCTAAGGATCTAGCAATGCATGCTTAAGGCAATCGTTAGATTTCTGGTTACCCTAAACGTAAGTTAGAAATCTCACTGTGATACCTCCCTCAAATCAATATGAGGAGAAGTGTCATGTTGAGGAAACTAGGCGCAGAATTTGTAGGAACCTTTGCTCTGGTCTCCGCTGTGTGCGGTGGGGCATTGGTGTCCTATGCACCGGTTGAGTGGTATGGCGGATCTGGCTTGCTGGGCGTTGCCTTTGCGGTTGGTCTTTCAGTTGTCTGTATGGCTTACGCGTTTGGCAATGTGTCAGGTGCTCATTTCAATCCATCGGTGACCATCGGCCTTTGGGCTGCAAAACGGTTCCCAACCTCAGATGTGGTCCCCTATATCATCGCGCAGGTGATTGGCGGCACAACAGCAGCCTTTGTATTCTGGATCATTCTCGCCCATGGCCCGGGCGACCCTCCGGGCTTTGCTTCCAACGGTTATGGAGAGCACTCCAATGGCGGCTTTTCTGAAATTGCGGTCGGTATTACCGAAATCACAGTCACAGCGCTGTTCTTGATTGTTATTATTGGTGCAACCTCCAAAAAAGCACCTGCAGCCCTCGCTCCGCTTGCCATCGGCCTGATGCTGACATGCATGCACATCATCGCGATCCCCATCTCGGGCGCATCTTTAAATCCGGCTCGGTCCACGGCAACAGCGATTGTCAACGGTGGTTGGGCACTGGACCAGCTTTGGTTGTTCTGGCTGGCACCAATAGTTGGAGCGCTCATCGGAGCGGCAGTTTGCTGGATCATCGGCACCTGTGGTCGTGAAGAAACAGATTAACCAACGGAGATACAATCGTTTTCTGGCCTCCTTCGCAGTCAGGAACCTGCGAAGGAGGCTTTTCTGATGAATGCACTCAATCCCCAGCTAGGGAAAAACCCTCAATTTAAAACTTGACTATTATATTCATGTTTATAAAACACGGATAGAAACAACGTTTGCAGAACGCAAACACAAGCTAGCCAAAGCAGCGTCTCAGCCAGCCACTCCCGTAAAAATTCAGACTGAGGCGACCATGTCCATTTCGCGCTATTCCCGTGCGGCCCTCCTGGCCAGCACAACCCTCTCGCTCGCCCTGATTTCTGCGGCTGTTTCAGCGCAGGAAGCTACACAGCCTGTTGCTGCCGACAGCCCTGCGACCATGCTGGATGAAATCATTGTTTCAGCAGGTAAAGAGAAGGTGGCGATTGATACACCTCAGGCTGTGACTTCAGTCTCTCAGGAGCAAATTGAAGCAGCCCAAGCAAGCACATTGGGTGAGATCCTCGATGCGGTCCCGGGGATCACCACTATAAATGCCGATAATGCGTTGGGGCAGTCCATCAATATTCGCGGCATCGGCTCTGCTCTCGGTTCCGGTGAAAATCGTAATATCATTCAAGTGGATGGCGTCACCTCTTACTTCGAGATGTACCGTGCAGGCTCTTTCTTCTTCGATTCTGAGTTGCTTAAGGAAGTCGAGGTTCTGCGTGGACCAGCTGCCTCCACATTGTTCAGCGCAGGCGCGCTTGGTGGCGTGGTCAGTGCGCGCACGAAAGATGCTAGCGATTTGCTGGAGGGAGATGACAAACTGGCCGTCCGCACCAAAGTCATGTGGGACTCGAACGGCAATGGTGCGCGAAGCACAGTTACAGTCGCTGCCCGACCTCTGGAAAATCTGGAGCTATTGGTCAACCTGAACTATGGCCGTGATGGAGACTATGAGGGTGCTGATGGCGCAGATCTCGGCAACTCCCGCATGACAGATCTCTCGGGCCTCGCCAAGCTGAAATACAGCTTCGGTGCCGATAACGATCAATCTCTTACTGCAAGCTATTTCAACGTCAATAAGTCTGGGTATGGCCTATATGACCAGACAACCTTTAGTCCCGGATTTGGTTATGCGGACCAAACAACAAGCGAACAACAGGCACTACTTGCTTATGAAAACGCTTTTTCTGGCAATGATTTGTTGGATGTAAAAGCGCAGGTATCCTGGAGCCAGACCAAGCGTGATTTGGATGATATTACGTTCCGCGCAGGTCCTGGTGCTCCTTTGGGAACTGAAGCTGAGTACGTCTACAACAACTGGCAGGCAAAACTGGAAAACACATCGGAATTTCGGCTTTCCGAAGGTGTACAGACCTACTTCACTTACGGGGTGGAAGGGAAATATCAGGAGCGCCTCAACCCGCGTCTGAACCCGGATGGAAGCTCAACGCCGGGCTCCTCATCTCATCCAGAAGGTGAAACACACACTCTTGGTGTGTTCGGGCAGGCTGAGTTTGTAATTCATGACCGCCTTACACTCATTCCTGGAATGCGTGTTGACCATTCTCGCCTGAAGCCGGGGACTGGCGTGGCTCTGCGTAAAGATTTGGATGAGACGGCCTATTCTCCAAAACTTGCAGCAATTTATGAGCTGACAAACTGGCTGAATGTCTTTGGTTCTGTTGCACACACAGAACGCATGCCAGTTTTGGATGAAGTTTTCTCGGGTGATGGCTTTACCGATCTCGGAAAAGAAAAATCTAACAATTTAGAAGCTGGCTTAGGCTTGAAATTCAATGACGTATTGTTGGAAAATGATAGCCTTCGCTTCAAAGTAACGGGCTTTTACAACAGCATCGACAACTACCTCTATTCCTCTCGCGATCATGCAACGGGCAAGACAATCACAACTGCTATTGATGAGGCGCGGATCAAAGGCATCGAATTAGAAGCAGGTTATTCCTCAGACAGCTGGTACGGCAATCTGGGTGCTTCAGTTACACGGGGTGACAACCTTTCTGATGATGAATATCTGGATAGCGTAGCGGCAGATAATCTTTTCCTTTCAGTAGGATATAAGATTACTGACTATAATCTGGATGTTTCCTGGCGCTCTGATCTATACGCAGAACAGGACCGCGTGAACGATGCTGACGATGCTTCGCCAGGTTATGCGCTGCACAGTGCGCGTTTAGCCTGGAAGCCTGAAGATGGGTTCCTTGCAGGCTCAGAAGTGCGCGCAAGCGTGACCAATATCTTCGATCAGAAACACACAGCGCATCTGAGTGAAACCGAAGGCAAAGGTCGGTCCTTCAAGCTTAGCTTGGCGAAAACGTTTTAAGCCTCTCTTCGGTGTGCTGCAAATGCAGTGTGTCTGACAATGCTGGTGAGACAGGTTTGCCTGAATGAGGCTAGGCCTTCTGTGGCGGAAAGGCCGGGATCGGCGGGGAAGAAATTCTCCGCCGTTTTCTTTTGTAACTCAATTACGCTGGATCAGCCGTGCTCAATTTCCAGCATTTCACTCCATGTTTTTGGAGTGTCGCCGTTGAGCGGGTTCTTTGTAGTGCGTTTGTACTTGATGGTTTCAAAATGCATGCTCAGTGTGTCTGCCAGCAACAAGCGCCCAACCAGACCTTCACCAAACCCAACGATTTCCTTGATCACCTCAAGCGCCTGCAATGTGCCAACCAGGCCTGTCAAAGCACCCAAAACACCCGCCTCTGTGCAGGTTGGTATGGAGCCAGCCTCAGGGCGTTTGGGGAACAGGCAGCGATAAGTTGGGTTGATGTAGTTGCCCTCATCATCGCGCTCAAATGGTTTCAGCAGCGTAACAGAGCCGTCAAACTGACCCACAGCAGCCGTAACTAAAGGACGGCCAGCATAAAAGCACGCATCCGAAACGAGATAGCGAGTGGCAAAGTTATCAGAGCCATCAACCACGATATGGTAATCGTTGATCAACGCCATGGCATTTTGCCCACTAATGCGTGTCGGATGCGGAACAACGCGCACATTCGGGTTCAGCCGAGCGATCGCCTCCGCCGCACTGGCAACTTTAGGCTCGCCAAGCTTCTCCGTGTCATGGATGATCTGACGCTGAAGGTTAGACAGTGAAACAACATCATCATCAACAATGCCGATGGTGCCGACGCCAGCCGCCGCAAGGTATTGCAGAACCGGCGCACCAAGCCCCCCTGCTCCAATCACCAAAACACGCGCAGCTTTTAGTTTTTGTTGTCCCGGGCCACCAACATCCCGCAGGACAATGTGGCGGGCATAACGTTCCAGTTCAGAAGCTGTAAGGGAAAGCAATTGGGACTCCAGTAGTTTAACCGAGCATACGGCTCACCAGTCGGGCTGTGTAATCCACCATGGGAATGACACGCGCATAATTGAGACGAGTCGGCCCGATAACACCAAGAACGCCCACAACGCGCTGTTCACTATCGCGGTATGGAGACACGATCAAGGAAGAACCGGAAAGCGAGAACAGCTTGTTTTCTGACCCGATAAAAATACGTACGCCTTCGCCGCCCTTTGCAAGATCGAGCAGGCGGATCAGCTCACTCTTGTTCTCCAAATCATCAAACAGTAAGCGAATACGCTCCAGATCTTCCTTCGCACCCACGTTTTCCAGCAGGTTGGAGCGTCCACGCACGATCAGTGTTCCGGGATCATTCTTGTCCCCACCCCAAACAGCAACACCTGCATCCACCACTTTGGACGTCAGCGTATCCAGCTCGGCTTGAAATTCGTTTCGCTGCCGAACTAGCTCAGATTGCGCATCGGCTAGCGTGCGGTTTCTGATGATGGAGTTGAGGTAATTCGAGGCTTCGGTTAATGCAGACGGTGGCAAGCCAGCAGGCAGATCGACAACACGGTTTTCAACGGAACCGTCCTCACTCACCAGCACAACAAGCGCTTTAAGCGGTTCAATCTGCACAAACTCGATATGGCGAAGGGTGGTGTCCGTCTTGTTGGAAAGAACAACCCCCGCCCCGCGGCTCAAACCAGATAACATCTGACTGGCTTCGGTCAGAACTTGTTCCGGTGTTTTCTCACCACCTTTAGCCTTCACCTGAACGGCAATCTGCTCGCGCTCTTCCTTGGTCAGATCGCCAACTTCCAAAAAACCGTCCACGAACAGACGAAGACCAGACTGCGTCGGCAAGCGTCCAGCACTGGTGTGCGGAGAGTAGAGCAGCCCATGGTGCTCCAGATCTGCCATTACGTTGCGAATAGAGGCCGGAGACAGAGGTTGCGAAAGCCCGCGTGCAAGGTTGCGAGACCCCAACGGTTCGCCGGTATCAAGGTAGTTCTCGACAATGCGCCGGAAGACCTCACGGGAACGTTCATCAAGATCCTCAAGAGGGACAGAAGGAGGAACGCTCGTCACGGTATCGGTACTCCACATCAACAGCAGGTTTGGGCCAAAGCCTGTATTCAATCCCTAACACAGGACAATTGAACAGCCAAAACTCATTTTTAGCAGAAAATAGCCTCTCAAACCAAAACCAGCCTTTGCGCTAACGGCAATCCGCAGCTAAAAGATCCGCAATACCATTTGTGAATTTGTAGCTATTAAGCAACCCGAGGGAGCTTGCCTTGAACCGTCCATCCAAACGTACACCAGAAGAAATGCGTCCAGTCAGCCTGGAGCGCGGTGTTGCCAAACATGCCGAAGGCTCCTGCCTGATCAAATTCGGCGATACCCATGTTCTGTGTACCGCAAGTTTGGAAGAGCGTGTTCCGCCGTGGCTCCGTGGTCAGAACCGTGGCTGGGTAACTGCAGAATACGGCATGCTGCCACGCGCAACTCATGACCGTATGCGCCGTGAATCCTCCGCAGGCAAGCAGTCTGGCCGTACTCAGGAAATCCAGCGCCTCATTGGCCGCTCTCTGCGTGCTGTCGTTGATCTGGGTGCTCTGGGCGAGCGTCAGATCTCCGTTGACTGTGATGTCATTCAGGCAGACGGCGGCACCCGTACAGCGTCTATCACCGGCGCTTGGGTTGCTCTGCACGACTGTCTGAAATGGATGGAAGCGCGCGACATGGTCAAAACCGATAAGGTTCTCAAAGACCACATCGCAGCGATCTCCTGCGGCATCTACGAAGGTACTCCGGTTGCTGATCTGGATTACATCGAAGACTCCTCTGCTGACACTGACGCAAACTTCGTCATGACTGGCAAAGGCGGCATTGTTGAAATTCAGGGTACTGCTGAAGGTGAGCCATTCTCCGAAGAAGAACTCGGCCAGCTCATGGGTCTTGCAAAACAGTCCATTTCCAAACTGGTTGAACTGCAGAAGCTGACGGTGCTCTGATGCAGGCAGACACAACAGAAAACCGCCGCCTGGAACCTGGCAAGCTCGTGCTTGCCAGTCACAACAAGGGCAAGCTGCGCGAAATTCAGGACATGCTTGCACCGCATGGCTTTGAAGTTCTCTCTGCTGGTGATCTGAACCTGCCAGAGCCAGTGGAAGATGGCGACACGTTTGAAGCAAACGCTGCGATCAAAGCACTTGCTGCGGCAACGGCCACTGGCTTGCCAGCCCTTGCGGATGACAGCGGTTTTTGTGTAAACGGCCTGAACGGCGATCCGGGCATCTACTCCGCACGTTGGGCTGGGCCAGGCAAAGACTTTGGCGTTGCCATGCAGGCCGTGCAGGACAAGCTGACCGAAACGAACGCAACAGACCGGACTGCTTACTTCGTTGCTGTGCTGTGTATGGCATGGCCGGATGGGCACACTCAGTTCTATCGTGGTGAGATCCATGGCGAACTGGCATGGCCTCCGCGCGGTCTGGAAGGCTTCGGCTACGATCCAATGTTCGTTCCGGAAGGTTTTGATAGAACCTTCGGTGAGATGGACAAACAAGAAAAACACAAAACAAAAGAAGGCGAAGCGCTGTCTCATCGCGCCCGTGCCTTTGTTAAGTTTCAAAAAGAGTGCTTGCCGGCGTAATACGCGTTCCCGAAAAGTGGCTTCCAGTTTTCGGATAAGAACTCGTGCAAATGAGCTGGCAAACGCAAAGGAAAAAGAATGACTGTGTCACCGGTTGGCGGCTTTGGGATTTACGTGCATTGGCCTTTTTGTTTGGCAAAATGCCCATATTGTGACTTTAACTCCCACGTGCGCCACCAGCCGGTTTCGCAGGAACATTACGCCAAAGCTCTGGCAACAGAGCTGGCACGTTATGCGCAGATGGTGCCGGGTCGCACGGTTGACTCCGTCTTCTTCGGCGGCGGCACGCCATCTTTGATGGAGCCGAAAACCGTTGAGACAATCCTCAATGAAGTTGCGCGCCTCTGGCATCTGCCGTCCACCGCTGAAATCTCCATGGAAGCCAACCCAACCAGCGTGGAAGCAACCCGCTTTGTGGGCTACAGATCTGCAGGTGTAAACCGCCTCTCCGTCGGTATTCAGGCGTTGGATGACAAGGAACTGAAGATCCTTGGTCGCCAACATTCTGTTTCGGAGGCGATTCAAGCTGTTGAAATTGCGCGCAAAACTTTCCCGCGCATCTCGTTTGATCTGATCTACGCCCGCCCAAATCAAACCTTGACGGCATGGGAGCAAGAGCTCAACCGTGCTATCGATCTGGCCGCTGATCACCTCTCCATGTATCAGCTCACCATCGAAAGCGGCACCATGTTCCAGCGCTTGTATGCGGCTGGAAAGCTGGAGATGCTGGACCCTGATCTAGCCGCAGACATGTTTGATCTGGCGCAGGAGGTTACAGCAGCACGCGGTTTGCCGGCCTATGAGGTCTCAAACCATGCGGCGCCTGACACTCAGTGCCAGCACAACCTCATTTACTGGCGTTATGGTGATTACGTCGGTGTTGGACCGGGTGCACACGGCCGATTGACGCTGGAAGATGGCACCAAGCTGGCAACCTCGACTGAAAAACATCCGGAAACATGGCTAGGCTTAGTTGAAAGTCAGGGCCACGGCTCTATTTCTGAAGACATACTTGGTCATGGCGAGCAGGGTGACGAGTTGTTGTTGATGGGTATGCGATTGCATGAAGGCATTGACGTACCACGTTATGAACAGCTCTCTGGCCGTCAGTTCAATCCGCAGAGATTGTTAAATCTGCAGGAAAACGGCATGGTAGAATGGGTAAGCAACACTCGCCTGCGTGCAACGCAAGCTGGCTTTCCCCTACTGGATGCCGTAATTGCTGAGCTGGCTTCCGATTAGCATTCCCAAATAAAATTCATTAGCGATTTCAACTTAGTGAAATAATTGCAGTCGAATTACTCGATTCGATTGGGGTATTAATTTACATATTGTGCAATGCAACATAATTGATTACACTGACATGTACCTCAGCGATGGTGAAGAACCTATTGATCTTCAATGCAAGTTAAGGTTGGTTTGAATTTCTCCATGAGTCTATGTTGCTGAAAAGGTATAGAGCTGTCTATACTTTTGCGGTGCAGCACTTAGGGCTAAAGTGTATTCGTGTTGCGGAAATCAAGAATTACATGAACAAGAGTTGGCTGAAGCGAACGTCTTGGGAGGAAACATTCTGTGCTGTTCTACCACTTGTATGAAATGAACCATGCAGCGATGTCCCCTGTCCGGGCTGCAGCAGACATGACAAGATTGTGCTTTCAGAACCCGCTCAATCCCATGTCACACACGCAGGTTGGTCGCACGGTTGCTGCATCCTGTGAGATGCTTGAGCGCGTAACCCGTCGTTATGGCAAGCCGGAGTTTGAGCTCGACACCACTGTCGTGGATGGTAAAGAAGTAGACATCACGGAAGAAATCATCTGGGCGAAACCATTTTGCGGCCTGTTACACTTCAAGCGTGATTTACCTCAAAGCAGAAAAGACGATCCTAAAATTCTGATCGTCTCACCCATGTCTGGCCACTATGCAACTCTTCTGCGCGGCACTGTTGAAGCCTTACTGCCAAATCTGGATGTTTACATCACGGACTGGGAAGACGCGCGACAGGTGCCTGTAGCTGATGGCCGTTTCGACCTGGACGATTACATCGAATACATCATGCAGATGCTGCATTATCTGGGGCCAAATACGCACGTTCTGGCGGTTTGCCAGCCATCCGTTCCAGTTTATGCCGCCGTTGCCTTGATGGAAGAGAACGGAGACAAATGCGCTCCGGCGACTATGACGCTGATGGGTGGCCCAATTGACACCCGCGAAGCGCCAACCGCCGTGAATGATCTGGCCGTCGAAAAAGGTATCGATTGGTTCAAGCGCAATGTTGTTATGGAAGTTCCTTTCCCCCACAAAGGCTTCACACGACAGGTTTATCCGGGCTTCCTCCAGCTCTCTGGCTTCATGAGCATGAATCTGGACCGGCACATGGTTGCCCATCGCGATTTCTTCCAGCATCTGATTGAGGGTGATGGTGACAGCGCTGAGAAGCATCGTGACTTCTATGATGAATATCTCGCTGTTATGGATCTGACCTCCGAATTCTATCTCCAAACCGTGGAGACCGTGTTCATCGAGCATTCGTTGCCAAAAGGCGAAATGATGCATCGTGGCAAGATGGTTGATCCGAAAAAGATCACCGGCACGGCGCTGTTTACCGTTGAAGGCGAAAACGACGACATTTCTGGTGTTGGCCAAACCCAAGCGGCTCAAAAGCTGGCTGAAAACATCCCATCCAACCGCCGGTTGCACTACATCCAGCCCGGTGTAGGCCACTACGGTGTGTTTAACGGTTCAAAGTATCGTTCTGAAATCGCGCCACGTATCGTCAAGTTCATTCAGGATAATCCAAGAAACGTGCGTGCGGAGCAAGTTTCCAAACGTGCAGCGAAAAAGACCCTGCGTGAAAACACCTCTGAGAAAATTGCGGGTGATCCACTACGCGAAATCCTGCTTGCTGAGCCAAAAGGCGCTGCAGATGACCTGCAGTTGATCAGCGGTGTTGGACCTAAACTAGAGCGGGCTTTGAACGGCGCAGGTATCTTCCACTACTGGCAAATTGCAAATCTGACAGAACATCAGGCCGCGGCGCTGGACGATCGTTTGGATATTCGCGGACGCATGGTTCGGGATAATTGGGTTGAGCAGGCACGCCGTCTCAACGAAACAGTGCATTCCAACTGAACGTAAGTGAAGATAACCCATCGTCTAATAAAATTTCATTCTATCTCTTGAAAGTAAAATAAAATCATCCCATCTCAAGCTTGTTGATTTGAGAAAGGGGTGATTTTAATGAATGTAAATGCAATAAAACCCTCCTGGAATCCTCTAAGTATTGCACTTATGGTTCTTGGATTCGTAGTTTTCTGGCCTCTTGGCCTTGCTATGCTTGCCTACATCTTATGGGGCGACAACTTTAATGGCTGGAAGCGTGAAGCTAAATGCCAGTGGAATCGTAGCAACTTGAAAAATACGATGGACAATATGCAAAATGCGACCCGCAGCGGTAATGCTGCATTTGACGACTACCGTGAAAAAGAGCTGACCCGCTTGGAAGAAGAGCGCAGAAAGCTTGATAGCATGCGTCAGGAATTCGACGATTACATGAACGACCTGCGTCAGGCTAAAGATCAGGAAGAATTCGACCGATTCATGAGAAACCGCCACAACCGTCCAGGCGAGCCATCTGCTGGTGAAGCAATCTAGTGGTTCTCAAAGGCTCATAACAAGCATCTGGTGCTCTGCTTTTGCAGGGCACCCTTTTGTGCGTTGAGGCTTACTCGCAAAGCAACACACTCGCTAAAGTAATTCGCACTGGTCGACTTTCAAATCGCCCCTTTCTCTGCAATAACGAGAGCGGCTAGTGCAATTTTTGAGGTGATATGGGGTTCTTTGCGACAAAGGTTTTGCCAGAGTTTATTGAGGTGGATCTGGGGAATAAGCCTCTGCAAATCCGCCTGAAACGCAACTCCAGAGCAAAACGCTATATCCTTAGAATTCCCCCAGGAGATCCAACACCTGTCATCACTGTTCCTGCTCGCGGCAATCTGAAAACAGCCCAGGATTTCGCCAACCGGCAAGTCGAGTGGCTGAAGCAAAGATTGGGTTCTCGTCCGAATACCATCAAATTTGAAGAGGGTGCCCGCATCCCTATTAAAGGTGTCCTGCACACCTTGCGGTCTTCTGGCAAACTGCGTGGGCTTGCGAAGCTTGACCTTGAAGAAGAGACGGATGAACCGCTGTTGTTACTGCCTGGAGAAACCCAAAGCTTTCACCGCAAAACCAAAGACTTCCTGCGGAAGTTAGCTAAAGAAGATCTTGAGGCACACGTACAGCACTTCACGAAGAAGCTTGAACGCAACTATCATAGCATCACACTACGAGACACTAAGAGCCGTTGGGGATCCTGCTCGTATGATGGGAAACTATCGTTCTCCTGGCGCCTTGTGATGGCACCACCCGACATTTTGGAGTACGTAGCCGCTCACGAAGTTGCTCACTTGGTGAAACTGGATCATTCACCAGAGTTCTGGCGTGTTTGTGAGCAGTTAGCACCCCACACAAAGCAAGCCCAACGCTGGCTCAAAGAGCACGGCTCTCAACTTCACCTTTACGGACAAGAATAGCTAGCCACCGCCAAACAACCTTCCAAGCAGGTCCAGAGGGCTTGTGCTGGTGTTGTTTTGCGGGCGCGGAGCTGTTGTTGCTTGAATTGCAGGCCTTGGTGGCTGTGGTTGCTGAGGAGCTGCCACAAATGTTGGTTGACGACGCTTAGGCGCAGTGCCCGGTTTCAACAATGGTGATGTTTCGGCAAGATTAATCGGCACACCCGGCAGTCTGGCAATCGGGATACCCTGATGCTCTGTCTCCATCACCCATGCCCAGATTTCTGCTGGCAGTGTACCCCCACTCACCTTCTTCATTGGCTTGTTGTTGTCGTTTCCAAGCCAAACCGCAGTGGTGAGTGAGTTTGTATAACCAATGAACCACGCATCTTTGTAGCCTTGCGTTGTACCGGTTTTGCCTCCCGCCGGTCGTCCAGCCAACAGCGCGCGTTTTCCTGTGCCTCCATAGACTGTTTGTGCCATCATAGTATTGATTTCACTCAGCTTATCTCCGCGAACAACGCGTCCTGTACCATCACCGGAACGGCGATAAAGCACTTTACCATGTTCATTTCGAATTTGCCGTACCACATGAGGAACGACACCATATCCGCCATTGGAGAAAGGCACATACGCAGCTGCAATCTCAAGCGGGGTAACCTCTGAAGTTCCAAGAGCGATGGACGGATTGGACTTGAGCGCAGATGTAATGCCCAGACGACGTGCTGTACGCGCCACGTTGGCCGGACCGACCTCATGCGCCAGCTTTGCTGCAACGGTGTTGATCGAAAATGCAAGCGCTTGCGTCAGTGTCACATCGCCGTAGTATCGCTTGGTGTAGTTCTTCGGCGTCCAGCCCCTGTAGGTGACACGAGCATCCCTGCGGACAGTATTAGGGGTCATACCCCGTTCCAATGCCGCAAGATAAACAAACGGTTTGAAGGCGGATCCCGGCTGTCTGCGTGCATAAACAGCGCGGTTGAACTGGCTTTTCCGATAATCAACACCACCAACCAGAGCACGGATTGCACCGCTGCGATTGAGCGTAACAACCGCGCCTTGAGTGACATTAAACTCTCGGCGAGACTCCGCAATTCGAGTGGTCAGCGCTGTCTCTGCCGCTTGCTGCATATCCCAATCGATGGTGGTATCGACGATGATGTCTTCACCAATAGAGCCGACGAAGCCGGGTAGCAACTCCATCACGTAATCAGCAACATAATTGCCACTGCTACTGTTGTGGCTTGTAACCACGTGCGCTGGGTTGAACAATGCGTTCTTGGCGTCATCAGCGGTGATGAAGCCAGCCTTGTGCATTGATGCGATCACCACCTGCGCACGACCTTCTGCAAGAGCGGCATTGCGTGTGGGTGCATATTTACTAGGTGCTTTCAGAAGTCCTGCAATGGTTGCCGCTTCAGCAAGATTGATGAGATGAGCGGATTTGCCAAAGTAAACCCGCGAGGCGGCATCAACACCATAAGCCCCGGCACCGAGATACACCCGGTTAAGGTACATCTCCAGAATTTCGTCCTTGCTGTAATTCCACTCCAACCACAGCGCCATCACCACTTCCTGCATCTTGCGTTGCATGGTGCGCTCAGGCTTTAGGAACAGGTTCTTCGCCAGCTGCTGTGTGAGTGTTGATCCGCCCTGTACAGTTCGCCCGCTGGTGTAGTTGACAAATGCAGCGCGGGCGAGACCAATTGGATCGATGCCGAAATGATACCTGAACCGCCTGTCTTCAATAGCCATTACAGCTTCAGGCAGATACGTAGGCAACTGCTCAAGACGGACGGCCTCTCCGCCGGTATCTCCACGATTGGCAATCAAAGTGCCGTTTGCTGAAACGATGCGCACGTTAGGTGGGCGTTGCGGAACAGCCCACTCCGATGCTGGTGGCAAATGCGCAGCGTAATAGGTGAGAATACCGCCAACAACGACGATCCCCCAAATGCCAAGTACGACGCTCCAATACATGGAAAAGCGAAAGGACTTCCACAAGAACCGTCGAAACTTGCTTTGGCTCTTTGGCTTGCCAGAGGAGGTTGCTGCATCAAGAGCTGCCAGTGTCTGTTGACGTGCCTTGCGGCTAGGCTTTTTGGCAGGCTTCTTGACTGGCGCTCCTTGCGCAGGTCTGGGACGTTGAGGTGCAGGTTTTCTGGCCTGTGCCGTTGGGTTTTGCGGTGAAGAGCGTTGCCCTGATGATGATTGCTTGCTTGGAGCGTTGGTTTTGCTCGGGCGGCGAATATAATCTTCCACCTCGTCCGGACGCAATGCGACGCCTTGTAAGCGTGGGCGTTGAGGTTGTGCTGGGCGTTTAAGACGCTGTCCCTCAGGGTGTTGAGGCGGCCTGCCGGAAGGGCGTTGCCCGGGGCGCACTGGCCTCCGTTTTTTGCCATTTCCATTTTGGCCTGTCGCCATAACTTTAAAACACCCCAGTACCAATCACTCAAATTTTGGGCAAATATTGCCATTAAAGATTGAGCAAGCCTGAACAAACTCAGGCTACTGACCACTTGGGAGGGAGGTCGCAACCTGGATACAAAACACGAACGATTTTAGGGAAACACGCTTAATTGAGCGTTAAGCTATTGAGGTGAATTGCGCGGAGTTGGCCGGGAAATGCCACAAATATGAAGAGATGTTAGCGCTTCTACGCAAATAAAAAAGGGCGGAAACCCGCCCTCTCCATTTTGAGATACTAGTAGCTCTGTGATCAGCTGGAATACCGGCTGGCATCTTGACCATAGTAGTTCACATAGCGTGAGTTCAGCTTGGACACTGGCATGATGATCAAAACATCAGTGGTACCGAACTGGTGATCAACAACTGCTCCGTTACCGATATAGGCGCCAAGGCGTAGATATCCTTTAATCAGCGGTGGCAGAGAACGTAGCGCAGCGCGTTGATCCACCTGATCTTTCGCAATGCGGTTCATTTCTACATACTGGTCCGGCAGTGCTGATACATGCCATTCTTCTGGCGCACTAGCAAAATGATGCAGGAAGGAAAGCTGCTCAGCAAGAAGATCAGGATCAGTACCTTCGATAGAGGCACAGCCAATCATAACATCTACATTATTCGTCAGCACATAAGACCAGATGCCATGCCATAGCAATTCTACGGTCTTCTTGGTGCGATAAGGTTTCAAAACACAAGAACGACCGAGTTCCATGAAATTCAGATCACTGTGACGATCCAGAATCCCTTGAATATCAAACTCGCCTGCTGTGTAGAAACCGCCATTGAGCTGTGCAAGTTCCTGACGGAGCAATCGGTAAGTGCCTACGATCTGCGGCTTGAGTTTGGAAAATGGTTTGTTGCGAACCTGACTGTTGTGATCAACGACCAATAGATGATCACAAATCTCGTCATAACTGTCGCGATCAAGACGCGATAACTGAGTTTGTGCATCTGCAATAGCGGACATCTCTTCGTAAAACACTTCGTAGCGTAAACGCTGAGATTGCTTGAGTTCTTTGGCTCCGTTGGAAAGACGAACCTCGAGTGGGCCGACCTTACCGAGGCTTTGTCCTGCCTCCGGCATTTTTCCAAGCATTGCCTGAGGGATCCACCGCGGCGCAGGTCGCCCTGACAGCTTACTCGGTGTGAACTTTTTTAGGACTTTCATCGGGGAAATATGTCCAGATCCAGCCATACTATTATTATCTCATATTGCTTAGGTGCTTAAGAAACATTGCAATAATGAGAACGCCTTTCTGAATTTGCACCAATTGAGTCACCCATGTCAATTTTGGGTAGTCAATCTGTGATATAAGCCCATTTTAGGACAGTTGAGTGACACAACACCAACATTTACCCGCGTAACGACGCTCACATTTGCTAAACAATGCTGCGGTCGCGGTTAATCTGAGTATAACAACCGCCTCGTGATATTGAACAGGCTAAATATACCGAGCTATCCCTTAGCATAGCGTTTTAAAACAGCCTCGAGATCCTGCTTTTTTAGGGGTTTGCTTAAAAAACCGTCTGCTCCGGCCTTAATAGCCTCTTCTTTTGCCTCCGGCATAACATCTGCTGAAACAACATAAATTGGCACTTGCGACGCAGATTTGTCTTCCCTGCCTCTAATTTTGGAGATGGCTTCAAGTCCATCCAGACCGGGCATGTGCAGATCCATAAGCACAATATCAAACGTGCCGCTGGCACAGAGCGAAACAGCCTTATGCCCATCCTCCGCAAGCTCCGATCTGTGGCCCAGTTTGTCCAGTAGTGCTTGAACCAGCATCCAGTTAATTGGATTATCTTCGGCCACTAATACATTGAGATTTGTGTTTTGGCCTTGCTGTATAGGCGCCACCTCTTTTTCTATTACATCGTTATCTACCGCGTCAGTCTGCAGCAAACCGGGGGAGAGTACCCGAAGCAGTGAGCTGCGACGAACAGGACGGGTCAAGTAACCAGAAAACTCCCCGGTCTTGATATCTGCAATCCGCGCCCGCTCCTGTGGTTTAATGAGGACAAAGATCTCCGGTGCACTCTCAGATTGCTGCCCATAGAAATTGCGAATGCGTTCTACATATTCTTCACCAACAAGCAAACGGTCAAATTGTGTCGTAAGAGGCAAACCTTCAAGTTCATCTGCTGCCAGAACCTTGGTGTGATTGTAACCGCTTGTGCTCAGCGTTTTATAGACGAGGTCGGCCTCAATCTGATTACTGGTTATGATCGCGATACGATTATCATGGTCTTTTACAAAGTCCTCTGAAATCTCATCAACTGGCATCTCAAGAAGGAAAGTGGAGCCACAACCCAGTTGGCTCTGAACGGTGAGAGAACTTCCCATAAGCTCCGCGAGTCGTTTGGAAATTGCCAAGCCCAGGCCAGCTCCATCGAACTTACGGTCACGCCCATATTCACTCTGTTCAAATTCCCGGAAGATGCGAGCTGCTGTAACGTCATCCATACCGGGGCCAGTATCTTGAACAGCGAACTCCAGTAGATGATGGCCTGTGGTATCCGTAGCGACTTGCAGGACTAAAGAAACTCCGCCTTCTTCTGTAAATTTGATCGCGTTTCCAACTAGATTGTATAGGATTTGCTGCAACCGTGCGGGGTCACTCTGGATGGTTTTTGGTACGGCTGGATTGATAAATGAACCAATCTGCAATCCCTTTGCATGGGCTTTGGGAGAGAGCAGCTCCACAACGCGTTCCACTAACGGAGCAAGCTCAACATTGCCAGTCTCCAACTCCAGCTTTCCTGCTTCGATCTTGGAATAATCAAGTACCTCATCAATGAGCATCAAAAGTGTGGAGCCTGAAGTTCTGATCGCATTTATGTAATTTTGCTGCTCTGCAGTGGTTGTCGTGTCATCCAACAAATCTGCCATGCCCAAGACACCGTTTAGGGGGGTGCGAATTTCGTGACTGACCATCGCAAGGAAGCGAGATTTTGCCTCGCTGGCATTTGCTGCATGGTCGCGATCTTCTCGCAGCTTTTGCTCAGCTTGTCGCCTATCTGTGACATCCGTCAGGATCCACTGAATGATAGGAGCTCCACCGCTGCCATCGCGAATGCTCAGGCGCAGGAGTGAATACCAGCGGGTGCCATGTTTTGTACGCAAAGCAACGTCTTCAGTAGTCCCAGCAGCCCCTTCCTCAAGATCAGGAGTAAAGTCTTCGGCATAAGGCAGATGTATAGCCCTTCCGATCTCAACTCCAAACCCAGTCGGAAAATTGCGTTTTCCTGCATCATTGACGGACAGCACCACCCCATTGCTATCACAACGGATCACGATAGCGCCCAGCGCATCCAGAATGGAACGATGCCGATCATCCGCTTCACGTAATTGCCAGTCAGTATCGCTAGCTAGTTCAGACGGGTCTTCAAGTTGCTCCACTTCACTCTGGATTTGAGCTGTCTTCCAACTTTGTGCGATAACATCACTTGCTGGAAACCGGCGAAACAAGACAGCGCCAGCTCCAAAAGCAAGCAACACAACATAGAAACCTTGTAAGGACTGCCAATCGGTCAGCAACAACGCAATCAGCAAGCATATAACGCCCACGAAAATGGAGAGGCTCTTTAGAACAAAGGAGGATTTCTCGGTGATTTCGCTTTGCTTAATCAGAGACACGCGAGCCTGAGTAACAACATGGGTGCTCTCCTCAGTTTTCAGTCTCCGTTTCAACACAGCTTTTGCTCCACCCGAACTATTTCGGTTAATCAGTAAAATTCAATTGGTAGGATATAACAGATTATGCAGCGGCCAAATAGGCTGAAGAGCGTTTGAAGCTCAGGGCCTCGGCCAGGTGAATACGCTGAACGGACTCTGACCCGTCCATATCTGCGATTGTCCGTGATAGTTTCAAAACACGATGGTATCCACGTGCAGAAAGACCAAATTGTATGGAGGCCTGTTCAATCAACTCTTTACTGCCTTGATCCAATGCAACAATTTGCTCGATGGTCCGTGCACTGGCATGTGCGTTGACTGTGATATCTAACCCAAGAGAGGCATAGCGAGCTTGCTGTATTGCACGAGCACGCGCAACACGTTGAGCAACCACCTGCGAACTCTCAGAAGTGCGCGGGCTGATCAGGTCTCTTGCAGAAACCGCGGGAACATGTAGTTGCAGATCCATCCGGTCAAGGAATGGCCCGGACACTCGCGACTGATAAGAACTGGCGCATTTATCGCCTCGCCTGCAAGTGTGTCCCGGTTCTCCCGCATACCCGCAACGGCAAGGGTTCATCGCAGCAACCACTTGCACTATGGATGGGTAGCTCACGCGATAATTGGCTCGCACAATCGTTGCCACACCGTTCTCAATAGGTTGTCTCAAGCTGTCCAAAACGGAACTATCGAATTCTGGCAATTCATCCAAAAAAAGCACACCATTGTGAGCCATGGACACTTCACCGGGTCTGGCCTTTATGCCTCCGCCAACCAGTGAGGCCATGGATGCAGAATGATGCGGTGCTCGGAAGGGGCGTTGATTGCTCAAAGCGCCATCTTCCAACTCGCCTGATATGGAAGCGATCATGGATACTTCCAGAAGTTCGCGAGCTGAGAGCGGTGGCAAAAGAGCGGGTAACCTGCTTGCGAGCAAGGTCTTTCCAGAACCTGGTGGGCCAACCATCATCAGGTTATGAGAGCCAGCTGCAGCAATCTCCAGTGCCCGCTTCGCTGTTTCCTGACCTCGAATATCGGCAAGGTCCAGTGAACTGGCAACTTGTGGAGAGCTACGCGGTTTTGGGGCAGAAAGAGTAATATCACCTTTCAAGGCGCGGTAGAGCTGAACCAGTGATCCCGCGGCCATAATCTTCAGGTTCTCATCCGCCCATGCCGCTTCAGAGCCGCAACTTGCCGGACAGATCAAACCTTTCTCGTTTGCAACAGCAGCGATTGCAGCTGGGAGGGCTCCGTTTACGTGCGAAATGCTGCCATCCAGTGAGAGCTCACCTAGTACGAGGAAGCCTTCGACAGCTTCCGCAGGCAGTGCCCCCATCGCCACCAAGAGGCCAAGTGCAATTGGAAGGTCATAATGAGATCCTTCCTTGGGCAGGTCAGCCGGAGCAAGATTAACCGTCACACGTTTGGCTGGTAGCGCCAGGCCGGAGGCTATGAGTGCTGAGCGAACCCGCTCTTTGCTCTCTGCAATTGCCTTGTCAGGCAGGCCAACAAGAGTGAAATAGACGGATCCGGGGCTAATCTGGACCTGCACGTCAACATTTGCAGCGTCGACACCCTGAAAGGAAACGGTAGAGATGCGAGCAAACACCTGACACTCCTGCGGCCACAATTAATCATCATTGTAGTAATTAAGCAGGAACGAATGAGAAACACACAAGCCTTGAATACTCAGAAATACGAAAGCTCCCATAAGAAGCTCTACCTGAATTCTCGGAGTTCATGATGAAAAAGAAAAGCCCTGTTGAAGAACAGGGCTTTTGTTACTTTTTAGGCTTCCAGCTTTTTTTCAAGCACATCCCAGACCATACCGGCTACATCTGGCCCGCCCAGCTTCTGGATCGCTCGAATGCCAGTTGGGGCAGTCACGTTGATTTCAGTGAGGTTTCCGTCAATCACATCGATTCCAACGAGAATGAGTCCCTGCTCTTTCAGTGTCGGCCCAAGGCGTGCGCAAATCTCTCTTTCGCGCTCGGTCAGGTCACTGTCTTTTGGAGATCCGCCACGCACCATGTTGGAGCGTAAGTCACCTTCTGCAGGCACACGGTTTACTGCACCAGCAAACTCACCATCAACCAGGAGAATCCGCTTATCACCGTGCTTCACATTCGGCAGAAACTTCTGAATGACCCAAGGTTCGCGAAACGTGACGGAGAAGAAGTCGTAAAGAGACCCATAGTTCAGGTCATCCTTGGTCACGCGGAAAACAGCAGCTCCACCATGCCCAAACAGCGGCTTCATCACGATGTCGCTATGGATGTTGCGGAACTCATCAATCTCCTTGCGATCATGGGTGATCAGCGTTGGTGGCATCAGGTCCGCAAACTGGGTCACAAACAGTTTCTCTGGTGCATTACGCACAGAGACTGGATTGTTCAGAACGAGCGTTGTCTCGGAAAGCTTTTCGAGAATGTGGGTCGCAGCGATGTAAGCCAGATCAAATGGAGGATCCTGACGCATCAGAATGACGTCCATTTCAGACATGTCAACGCGCTGCGGTTCACCAAAACTGAAGTGATTGCCTGCTTCGTCGCGCACGGTTACCGGCTCAACGCGGCACATAACCTTTTCACCCCACAGCGCCAGACGCTCTGGTGTGTAGTGATACAGTTCATAACCACGATCCTGCGCTTCTAACATCAGAGCAAAAGCACTGTCGCCCGCAATGTTGATGGTAGAGATATGGTCCATCTGTACGGCGACTTTAAGCGGCCGCTTGGCACCAGAAGAAGCTGCTTGGGACATGAGGCACTCCTGAAATAACGCTGGGATAGAAATCCATGTAAATAAAAATGGATGTTAGCTGCAGATATGTGGGTCAGAAAGCAATTTGTCTACATTTTTGCGATAAAATATTTGTTTCCTAAAAAATTTCAGCTTCAAAAAGATTAGGAAAGTGTTGGGCTTCTCCGTGTTTGGGAAGAATAACCGCATCAAATCGCAAGGTTTTTCCAACCACATCGTTGTGATGCGAAACCCATTCTCGGGCGGCATTTGCAATCCTTCGTTGAGAGCGTTGCGTGATTGCATATAAGCCATCATCCACACCCCGCCTGGCTTTCACCTCTACAAACACGATCGTCTGGTCTTGTTCGGCGATCAAATCGATCTCGCCCTGCTTGGTTTTGTAGCGTCTTTCAAGAATCTGCCAGCCTGCTTGGCGAAGCAGCATCTCTGCTTTCAGCTCCGCCTGCAGTCCTTTTCGATAAGCAGCCTGCTTCTTAAGAAGGTTGCTTTTAGTCGCTCTCGGGCTCTTCTGCCGTTCCTGCATTTTTCAGCTCCATAGCACGGGTATAAATCGTCTTTCGATCCACCCCGGTTGCTTTGGAGACTTTCTTCGCTGCTGCGCTCACTGGCATTTCTTTCAATGCCTCGAGCAACAGTTCGTCTGCATCAACCTCGGTCAGTTCTTGCTCTTCAGGTGGTGAAACAAGAATAACAATTTCTCCCTTAGGGCGATCCCCCGAATAGAAATCACTCAGTTCTGCAAGGGTACCACGCTGGAAGGTCTCAAACCGCTTGGTCAGCTCACGTGCAACAGCAGCCTTACGCTTCCCAAGAATTTCAGTCATGTCGACAAGAGAAGCCCCAACTCTGTGAGGGCTCTCATAAAACACCAGTGTCGCCGGAATATCTCTCAGTTCTTCAAGACGTTTCTTTCTGCCGTGGGTCTTATTGGGCAGAAAACCAGCAAACAAAATAGTGTCAGAGGGTAAACCGGCGCCAACCAGACCGCTCAACATGGCTGAGGCACCTGGAATTGGCACCACCTTGTGTCCGTGCTCTACCACATCACCTACAAGCCGAAAACCTGGATCAGAAATGAGCGGCGTACCAGCATCGGAAACCAATGCAACGGCTCGTCCAGCACCCAATGCCTCCAAAATCTTAGGCAGTTGTCTGTGGGCATTGTGCTCATGATAGGTCATCATCTGCGTGCGGATGCCATAACGCTGTAACAAAACACCCGTCACACGGGTATCTTCGCAGGCAATAAGATCGCAAGCCGCCAAAGTTTCCAGCGCACGGATTGTGATGTCCTGCAGATTGCCGATTGGGGTTGAAACGATGTGCAGTCCCGGTTCAATCCGTTTAGCCGTTAGCGAATGCTCGCTAATGTAGTATTTCCGCTCAGATGCAGCTTCGGAATGATCCATGGTCGCCTCGTGAAAGCTCCAGAATGGAGCAAGTTTTGCACAGTAGAGAGTGCACATCTAACCAACAAACCGCAAAATGACTAATTACAACGGGGAGTTTTTGACAGAATCCTTAAAAAAATCGCGGATTTCCTTGGGTTGAGGCTGTATTAACTGCGTTGGATCTGTAGAAATAAACCAAACTAAGGCGCATCTCCGAGAAGTGGGGTCCGGTTTTCGGATAAGAGTATGCGTAAAATAATCGATTAGAGCATGGCGCGGGAACAATCGCGACGAGTTCTAAATGTAAATTGCCGGATTTCGTCCCTTGCAAAATGAGGGATTGATCGAACGGCCTTCGGAATAGATGGGGCATCCATGAGCTTAGGATCAGCCACACTGCGTGGAATGAGCTTCCGCAAACTTGTGACAGGGGCTGCACTTGGCGTCTCCTTCTTGTTGGCTGGCTGTGTTAATTCACCTAACTTCTCATCGGTGAACACTCCTTTTCAGCCTGATTTGAACCCGAACGGCCAGCCGCAACTGGTTTCAGGCCGTGCCATTGGCAATGGTTCTGTTCGTGTTGGCCTGTTGTTGCCATATTCTGGCGAAGGCCAATCCGCTTCTTCTGTTGCCACTCTTTTCGAAAACTCCGCCAAGCTTGCACTTGAGGATTTTCAGGGTGCTGACATCCAGCTGCTCGTAAAAGACACTGGCGGAACCTCACAGGGTGCAAGCATTGCTGCTCAGCAGGCGATCAGTGAAGGCGCAGAACTCCTTATCGGTCCGGTTTTTGCCCCAGCTGTTCAGGGGGCTTCCGCTGTTGCGAGACGCTCTGGTGTTCCAATCGTTGCATTCTCCTCTGATACCAATGCAGCAAAGCCGGGCACGTACCTGCTCAGCTACCTGCCAGTATCTGACGTAAACCGCATCGTGTCTTACGCGGCAGAACAAGAGCGCGGTTCCTATTCTGCGCTGTTGCCAAACAATGCCTATGGTGCAGTGGCTGAAGCTGCATTCCGTCAGGCTGTTGGGCAAACAAATGGCCGTATCATCACCATCGAGCGCTATATCCCGGGCAATGCTGAAGACATCCGCGCCCGCGTTGCCAGCCTGAGCCGCTCTATTTCGCAGGTGGACACTCTGTTTGTTCCTGAAGGGGGCGGTGTTCCTCCGTTTGTGATGCAGGTGATGACCGAAATGGGTGCAAGCCTTGGTGAAGTGAAGATGATCGGCAGTGGTCAATGGAACACACCGGACATCCTCCAGTCCCCTGTCATGGTTGGCAGTTGGTTCCCGGGTCCGGATAACCAGAGCTTCGAGCGTCTCGCGACCCGTTACCGCGAAACCTACGGCTCCCAGCCACCGCGCAACGCGTCCTTGGCTTATGATGCAACCATTCTGGCCGCTGGACTGGTCCGCTCCGCTGGGCCTGATCGTTTCTCTGACCGTGTGTTGACCAATCGTGATGGTTTCCTCGGTATTGATGGTATCTTCCGCTTCCAGCAAGATGGCCTGAATGACCGTGGACTTGCGGTTTATGCTGTTTCTGGCAAGAGAACTGCAGAACCAATTGCTCCAGCACCTCGCAGCTTCTCCGGCCAATTCTAGGCTCTGGAACTTCTGATGCTGAAAGCCTCGCTCGCAAGAGCGGGGCTTTTTTGTGTTTAGCTCTGAAAACTCTCTCCAATTGCACCTGTTATCTTGGGGCTGTGGTGATCGAAAAAGCCTAATCTGCATTGGCAAAATCGCCATTAGAGGCAAGGAGCCATGCAGGAACTACGCTTTCATCATGTCGGTATTCCAACCAGCGAAAAGCTGCCGGAAACGCACCACAACAAAACCCTCAAACTCACTGCAACAGGCTATTTTGAGGGTCCCTATGCCATTGAGTGGATGAACTTTGATGATGACAACCCACTCCCCGAGATAATCAAGACAACCCCTCATGTTGCCTATGTGGTTGATGACCTTACCGAAGCTTTGCAAGGTAAGAATGTTATTTTGTCTCCGGAAAGTCCGGCCAAAGGCGTTTGGGTCGCCTTCATTCTGGAGGGCAGAAACCTCATCGAACTCATGCAATTTGACAAGCCCGAAGAAGAAATTTGGCCTCATCCCGGAAAATTCAGGATCTGAAGGCGCTGCACTTTTACCGCGATTTACCCAATGGGACGAAAGGCCTTTAGGAAACTAATGAAATCCGGAGTGAAAACGGATAGAAATACCTCAGGAAATGAGTTGGCGGGCCTGATGGTGATCAAGCCTGCGCAAAAGGTGGTTTCAAAATGCTTTCAGATAAGCGCATTCTCCTTATCATCACAGGCGGTATTGCAGCCTACAAATCGCTGGATCTGATCCGCCGCCTGCAAGAGCGAGGTGCGAAGGTTCGGGCAGTTCTGACCAACGGTGGTTCTCAGTTTATCACACCGCTTGCTGTTGGTGCGCTGACGGGCGACACAGTCTTCACCGAGCTGTTTGACAGAGAAGCCGAGCACGATGTCGGCCACATCCGCTTGTCGCGAGAGGCGGATCTCGTCGTTGTTGCCCCAGCTACAGCAAATATCATGGCAAAGATGGCACATGGATTGGCTGACGATCTGGCCTCCTGCGTATTGCTGGCCAATGACAAACCGGTCCTCGTTGCTCCTGCTATGAACTCCAAAATGTGGAGCCACCCGGCCACCCAACGCAACGTTGCTCAGTTGAAAGCGGACGGCCTGAATTTTGTTGGCCCCAACGCAGGCGAGATGGCGGAAAAAGGCGAAGCAGGCTATGGCCGCGTGTCAGAACCGCTGGAAATTGTTGCCGCGATTGAAGATCTCCTTTCTCCCAAAGAACAGCCCCTGAAGGGCAAACGCATTGTCATCACCGCTGGCCCAACCCATGAGCCAATTGATCCAGTGCGTTACATCGCCAATCGGTCCTCCGGCAAACAGGGCTATGCCATTGCAGAAGCTGCGGCAAATGCTGGAGCGCAAGTGACGCTTGTCTCAGGCCCAACAGTTCTGTCAGACCCGAAAGGCGTTGAGACAATCCGCGTAGAGTCTGCAAGCGCCATGCTGGCCGCGGTTGAATGTGCCTTACCAGCTGACATCGCGATCATGGCTGCAGCCGTAGCAGACTGGCGGGTTGCTCACGATAGCAACCAGAAAATCAAGAAAGACGGAACAGGCTTGCCGCCAGCGCTGAGCCTTGTCGAAAATCCGGATATTTTGAAAACAGTAGGGCACTTGCAAGGCAAACGACCGAAGCTAGTGGTTGGTTTTGCTGCCGAAACAAATGACCTGATCAACAACGCCCGCGGAAAGCTGGAGCGTAAAGGCGCTGATTTGATTGTAGCAAACGATGTCAGCCCAGAGAATAACGTCATGGGCGGCGACAACAACACCGTCCGTCTCGTGACCCAAAACGGCGTGGAAGATTGGCCGAAAATGGGTAAGGACGAAGTCGCTCGCCAGCTTGTCAAAAAGATTGCAGAGCTGGCTTAATCCATTCGCCGAACTGTCTCGTTAGAAGGCCGGTATGTTCGTACCGGCCTTTTTGCTGTTTAGGCCGAAACCTGTTCGCTCTCGTGTTCTGCACTCAAAACCGGTTTACCGAGGATCATATCTGAAGCCTTTTCGGCAATCATGATTGTCGGCGCATTCGTATTGCCTGAGATCAGCGAAGGCATCACAGAAGCATCAATCACTCGCAGGCCTTCCAGTCCGTGCACTTTCAGGTCCGGCCCGACGACCGACATTTCATCTGCGCCCATTTTGCAAGTGCCAACAGGATGATAGATCGTCTCCGCCCTCTCCCGCACCGCTTGCTTGATGCTGCGCTCATCACGGCCAAACTCGTAGAGCATGTCCTCCCGATAATCCGAGAGCTCTGGTCCTTCCAGAATATCCCGTGTCATGCGGATACCCTTCACCAACACATCCATGTCTTCCGGTTCTGTCAGATATTTCGGGTCAATACGCGGAGCATCCATCGGGTTTGCTGAGTTGAGCCCAACTTCCCCGGTTGATTTTGGTCGTAAAACGCAAACGTGACAGCCAAACCCGTATCCACCGTAGAGCTTTCGACCATGGTCATCGATGATGGAGATGACGAAATGTAGTTGAATGTCAGGCCTGTCCAGTTCCGGGTTGGTCTTCAAAAAAGCCCCACCCTCTGCTGCCGGAGAAGCAATTATGCCAGAGCCGTCTTTCCGCCAGCGCAGTATTTCCTTGATCAGCTGAATGCCCGGCTTCAAGCCCAGTCCCAGCATATCCGTTTTATTAGAGCGGTAGCTGATGGTGTAATCCAGATGATCCTGCAGGTTCTTACCCACACCAGGCAGGTCATGCAGGACCGGAATGTTGTGTTTCGCCAGCTCATCCGCTGGCCCAATGCCAGAAAGCATAAGCAACTGCGGAGACTGGAAAGCGCCTGCTGAGACAATAACCTCACGACCTGCTTTCACCGTCGCAAGTTTGCCCTTCCGGCTGTATTCAACACCAACGGCTTTCTTATCTTCAAACAACACTCGAGTACTGCGTGCATGGGTAATCACAGTCAGATTGGAGCGATCCATAACTGGGTGAAGGTAGGCAGCAGCAGCCGAACAGCGCTCGCCTTTTTTATCATCCTCATGGAACTGCGTGACCTGATAAAGCCCAACACCCTCCTGATCACCGCTGTTAAAGTCATTGTTGCGTTTAATCTGCCTGCCTTCAGCTGCCGCTAGAAAGGCGTGCGAGATTGGAAGAGGCGAACGTTGCTCGGAAACGTGTAAAGGCCCATCAGCTCCATGCATCCCGCTTTCACCGCGCTGATTGCATTCGGCTTTTTTGAAGTAGGGCAGCACATCATCAAAGGACCAACCTTCGGCACCCTGCTCCACCCAACCATCATAATCCTGTTTTTGGCCACGGATATAAAGTTGAGCGTTGATTGCGCTGGAACCACCCAAAGCCTTGCCGCGTGGATGGAATGTGGTTCTGTCGTTAAGCTCTGTTTGTGGAACCGAGTTAAAAGCCCAGTTGTTGATGGCAAAGGGCTTTGCGGAAACCATCGCTGCAATGCCAAGAGGTGCCCGTACCAGAACGGACTTTCCTTCACCTCCAGCCTCAAGCAGGCAAACCGTTATTGAAGGGTCTTCTGTAAGTCGGGCTGCAAGCACACACCCTGCTGAGCCGCCTCCAACAATCACATAATCAAAATCCATTGCGCCCCTCCCCAGAAACACACCACACGCCCGAAAGCCCTCACCTCTCCCGGAAATGACACAGCAAAAATGTCTAACGCATTTTCCACTCACCCCAATACGGACAAGCTGTTTTATGTTTCAATGTTAGTGAGCCTTTCCCCAAACGGAAACCTGAACATTCTGGTGAGTATGTTATGCGCTAAACTTCTCTGAGGGCGTTCTTTGAAAATAACATTTGAACGCAGAGGCTTGCTGAGGTTCTTCCCCAGTTTATCCCCTGCGCAGGTTTCTCTGGTTCGGGTCAGTCAGATCGTGCAGTCTGTTCGCCGCAGCCTGCGCAAATCGCAAAATCACCGCTTTACGGGTTGCAGCAGAAAGCTTGTGTTCCGGTGCTTCGCGAATGATTTCTGCCATGTAGTCATCAGCCAGAATGAAGCCGGTTTCTTCTGGAAAAATCTCTTGCGGAACGTCTGCGCTGGTAGCGAAAAATAGCCGGTCGCAATAATCGCGATACTCATGCCATTTATTGTCTGCTTTGAAGTCCTCGATTGATGACTTGATCTCGATAATCCAAATCTCGGATTTCTTGCCAAGAACCACCAGATCAGCCCGACGGCCTGAGGCCAATGTGATTTCTGGCAGGCTCGTATGACCCAGCACTCGCAGATAGCGCTGCACCCCACGCTGGATTTTCAACGCACGCTCGGATTGACGACCATCGACCAGCGGATCATCCAGTTGAACGCGATTTGAGCCCTTCACAAATTCCATGAAACCGTTCCCACTTTGTTCTTAGTGATACTATCAAGCTGTCTGATAATTTCAATCCAAGATTAGATCAGGGCTTCACTGAGTTTCAGGTAAAACGAAATCCAGCTTTGCTGCCAACTGCAACATCCGTTCATCAATCGGAAACTGTGCTGCGCAGTTAGCAAGGGCTTCCCGAGCTTTTGTGTGCTCAAAGCAGCTTGAATACAACTCGGCTGCACCTATCAAAAAACTCTTGCGCCAACGCTTTGGTGTTGTCTTCAACACGGCATCACGTTGCAAGGTACTATGCCACTCCTGAAGCAGTTCAGCACCCTCTTGAGGCTTTCCTTGCAACGCAAGATGTTCGGCCTTTAGCAACCCGTAGCCCGGATTTGCAGAGAGTGCTCTCGATACATCTGGCAGATGCATTACTCTGCCTTCTGCGAGCTCCTGCCCCAGACGTGTAAACTCCACGCAGTCAGCAAGGCTTGGCGTGATAAGGAGACCCCGCGCCCTAAGCAGCTCAGCAACATCGCGCTGAAACGTTTTGATCAGCTGGCGAATAATGTTGAGAGAGTAGAGCTGATCATGCAACGCATGCGGTCCCGCAACCCCATAACAAAACCGGTTTGCACAATGCCGCAACTGCTGCGCGGCAAGGTATCCGTTCGTGTCAATCCAATCGAATAGCCCGAAGAAGAGATGAACAGGATGCTTCATACTCCCTGATAGAAGCGCCAGCAGATCTGCCTTATCAGGAGCAGAAGGTGCCAGGTATGCAGCGCTCTGTGAACCAACCACACCCAGCTCCAGCTCCGGTGAAAACGCATAAATCTCACCGTCCTGACGCCGCAGGCCAGTCACCAACGCCCCATAGGCCCCCATGGATGCGCCGTAATAGATGACGCGCTCCGGGTTCTCTTGCGCAATCGCTTCGTCAATCGCACGGTCAATGCCCTGTTGAGCACTTAGGTACCATTGTGACTGGGTATCATTCAGAAAAACACAGGAATGCTGTGTCTTTGCAAACAAGCGCTCCAGCCCGAATTTACCAGAGGGTATCCGGACCTGAGAGAAAACAACCAGTAACACACCGCTGCGACCACCGGATTGGAACTTCACTTCCAATCCGTGAGATACACTCGGCACTGTCGTAAGCCCCTGCATTGAGCGGAGGCTTAAGGTTTCTTGCGCTTGAGATAAACGCCACCACCGGAAGCAGGTGCTGAAGACGTGTCAGATGACTTGCTTGGCGACCGGCGTGGAGGTGCTTTTTTACTCGGCTTGGCAGAAGATTTGCCCTTTGGCTTTTGAGCGAACTTGCCGCCGCCCGGGCCTTTACGTTGTCCACCAAGTTTCTGTTTTTTGCCCGCCAATTGCGCACTGCTGCGTGCGCTTTTCGGCTCGCGATCTGATGGGAAGAAGGTGTATCCATCCATCTCTGGGATCTTCTTGCCGATCAGCTTCTGAACAGCACGCAGCATACCGCGATCTTCAGGCAAACAGAATGTAATCGCGTTTCCGCTCTTACCCGCACGCGCCGTACGGCCAATGCGATGCACGTAGTTCTCGGTCGCGTTCGGCATGTCAAAGTTGATCACATGCGAAATGTCTGAAACGTCAATCCCGCGGGCTGCAACATCAGTCGCAACAAGGGTTTTCAGCTTACCGCCTTTGAACTTGTCCAGCGTCTTCTGGCGTTCTGCCTGAGACATGTCGCCATGAATAGCTTCTGCTGGTACACCGTCTGCATTCAGACGGGCAGCAAGCCGCGCACTTCCTTTTTTGGTGAGCGTAAACACAAGAGCGCGCTCGCACTCTTCCGTTTCAAGAAGCGTCTTCAAAAGAGGATACTTGGCGTTATCTTCCAGATGCGCGATCTTCTGGATAACGGCTTCTACTGTTGTTGCTGGTGGCGCAGTGCTCACCTCAACAGGATCACTTAGGAAGCGACCAGCAAACTCACGAATTTCTGCAGGCATCGTTGCTGAGAACAGCAGTGTCTGCCGTTTTTCCGGCAGTAGATAAGCAATCTCTTCCAGTTCTGCGATAAAGCCGAGGTCCAGCATCTGGTCCGCTTCATCGAGAACGAAAATCTCCAGCTCATCAAAGCTGACGCCGTTTTTGCGGTGCAAGTCGAGCAGTCGACCAGGTGTCGCCACAAGCACATCCAGACCACGCTGCAAAGCACGGAACTGCGGAGGAAATGGCACACCGCCAACAACGCAGCTGGAGTACATTTTGGTGCGGCCTGAATAGGCTTTGATGTTCTTTGAAATCTGATCCGCCAGCTCGCGAGTTGGCGTCAGAATAAGGCTGCGCACGCTCTTCGGCGCTGCGCGATACCGGCTCTCAAGCAAGCGCTGAAGAAGCGGCACTGCGAAAGCTGCGGTTTTACCCGTTCCGGTCTGAGCAAGACCAAGCAGGTCCTTGCCATCCAGAATGTATGGAATAGCGTTTTCCTGAATAGGTGTTGGCTCGTCATAACCTTTAGATTTCAGGGCGATCTGAAATGGTTTTGCAACGCCAAGTTTGTCGAAGTCGGTCAAAAGTGATCTTTCGAATGAGCAGAGTGTCCGAAGCCGGTTCTGCTGATTTCATCATGTGTTTTTTGCGTGTTCCAGAAAATCAGAAACCATTTTTCGTTTTAGGATGCGCACAAAACAAGCTTGAAGAAGTTTACCTTCGAGAAATCCAGCACAAAAGCAGGCAGCTTCAATTAATTCTACTGGGATAGTCTCTGAGGCTCGGTTTGATCGGGCTATTAACATAGACCCGCCACATTATGCTAGAATTATTGCAGGAGAGCATAATATTCTGGTTGTCCCGACAAGAAAAGGACGACAAATTTGGTTAGAGCAGTCCAGCTACTTGCATGTTTCATGTTCTTCTTTATGTATGGGGACCAAGAATAATGACGCTGCTTTTATGGCCCACATCCTATAAATGGCCTGCTGCTAATAACATTAAAGATTAGGGTTCGAGCTTTGATTGATGCAAATTTTGAAGACTTAGAAGAAAACGCTGAGGAAGCTTCGCGGCTTCTTGCTAACATGGCGCATCCCAAGCGCTTGATGGTGTTGTGTCGACTGGTACAGAGCGAATGTACTGTAGGTGAACTTGCAGAAGCTGTTAATCTTAGTCAGTCCGCGCTGTCACAACACCTTGCCAAGATGCGCGCCAGCAATCTGGTGTCCACCCGCCGTAGCGCCCAGACAATCTATTATTCTCTGGCAAGTGCCGAAGTGGAATCCGTTCTGCAAACTCTCTACGGCCTGTATTGCGCTCCTCAGGAAAAAGCCTAGCAGGGCCTGCTTTAAGGCCCCGCAATGACCACAGAGCTACCATCCCACCTGCGCTTCTCTTCTGCATTTGGTAGCTGGTTGAACATGTGAAGATCCACCGGAATTTCATCTTCAGACTTCAGACCTGAAAACTCACCAAACAGACGGACGGTTTCTTCGTCCAGCGCACCGCCGATATACAGATTGGAAATCTCTCCGCTCACATCGGAGAGCTTGAACCGGGTTTCCCAGAGCCAGAACACCTGTCTGTGGTCCTGATCGCTTTCATAAACCATCGTCAGCGCAGGCAGAAAGCCTGCATTGGTGTGTGGTACCGGAGGCAGTTCGCCAGCAGGTGTCTCGCCTTTCAGGTATCCAGTCGCCGTTGGAACAGACCATTCCGGAGCCTTACGCCATCCCAGGTCTGTCAGTTGCTTTTCCAACTGTTCCGGCGTGCCGGACCATTGCAGTGTTATCGGCTCTTCCAGTTCACCCGTAATGGATACACGCTTGGCAGGCAGCAAACGCCAGTCCTGCAAGCGCCAGCTGGATTTTTGGATCACAACGGATTCACTGCGCGGCTCATAAGCCTCAGCAGTTGTCTTATAATTGGTGCTGATGTGCCAGACGGAAGCAATCGCCAGTGCACTCAGCGAAATGATCGTCAGCGCAGTTCTGCCAACTTTTTCGTTGTGAATATGCCCAAACACGAACGAGAAGAAGAAGACCGTACCGGAGCCAAACAAGAGACCAGCCAGCACGTCTGAAAGCCAGTGCGCGCCGAGATAAACTCGTGAGAACCCGATCAGGATCGCAAAGGTTGCCGCGACAGAATAGATGATCGTCTTGCTCAGACGGGAACGATCATGAGCCACCAAAACCGCAATCACCCCGATCAGAACCGTATTGATCGTTGCGTGCCCCGATGGAAATGAAAATGCGTCCGCTCCAGAGTACAGCTCAATCGGACGATCGCGGCCAATCAATGCCTTGGTGATCACCACAAAGATAGAGGAGCTGACAATCGCGATGACAAAGCCTGTCGCTCTGCGCCATGCCTTCCGCCCAAACAGATAAAGCCCAACAGCCAGCGTCACGGTTGCTGTGACATGACCATCGCCCATCATGGTGATCATAACCATGACCTTATCGATGATCGGTGTCCGGGCGATCTGGAAGAAGTTGCTGATCGCAAGATCAGCCCGCGCCATCGGCATTCCCGGCGCCACAGCACCTGTAAACCAGATGAAACCGGGCAACGTCACAAGCAGGAAGAACGCAGATACCAGCATCCCCACACTACGTGGGTTTTCAGGGTCATACGTCCGTGCAACCCATTGGCTGAAGCGATCAGGACGGCGGGCAAACCAATTGACTGTTGCCTGATGAGAACCGCCAACGATTGGCAGAATAAACATGATCAGCCAGCGGATCAGGGCCACGGCAATCAAAAGAACCAGCAGCAAGCCACCAAGAATAATCGCCAGGCGCGTATTGAACTCGCCAATAGCAAACAGAGCTGATCCTGCCATCACACCCGGTATCAGATGGATCGCGGCCCATGCGAAGGCTGATGTCACGTTGAAGAACGTAAAGCGGCCAAAACTCATGTCCGCCATACCAGCAATTCCGGGTACCACGGACTTCACGCCCGGCACAAAACGGCCAATAAAGATGCTCTTACCACCATGTTTGGCAAAATAGTCTTCACCGCGTTGCAACCAATCAGGATACCTGCTTAATGGCCAGATGGTGCGCACTTTGTCTTTGTAAAAGTAGCCAAACCAGTAGGAAAACGCGTCGCCCGTTACGGCGCCTGCGGTTGTCCATAAAAAGATGCTCAGAAAGGGCAGCTCGCCAAGGCCAATAAGCGTTCCGGCGCCCACAAGAACAACCGTGCTTGGAAACACCAGTCCAATCAGAAAGAGCGCTTCGCCCATTGCGACGATAAAACAGATAAGGCCAGCGAACGCTGGGTTTGCTGCAATGAAATCAACAATGTGGTTGAGGAATGTGGTGACGAAATCGACGTTCACTGAAAAGTCTCTAGCTCTTTCATAAATGACTTAGATCGCTGGGTGACTGCTTGAAATGTATACATAGTGCCAAGGTGACCAAAATAAGGTCTGCATTCTGTTACATTTATATGCAGGCATCTGGCGCTTTGAAAGGGAAATAACAAGCCCTAATCCCTTCAAAAAGCATAATAGTCCCACTAATCAGACCCATACGTTAATTCTGGTGACGAAAAACATCGTTTAGCTCTTTAAGCAATAATACAGAATGGCTATTCTTGGCTGCAAAGCCGAATGAGCAAAAATAACATTTTACGCCATGCCCCAGATGCGAAGGTCACTTGCATGTTTCAGTCTGCAAACATTCCTCAGACAGTTAGCAAAGAGCTGCTTCAAAAAAGACTGCCTGAACTCCGTGAGGAATTGTTGGAAGTTCAGCACAAGCTGAGAGAGAACAAAGCTTTTGCAACGATCATTTTGCTCGCTGGCGTAGACGGCTCGGGTAAAGGCGCGGCGATCTCCCGTTTGTATGAATGGATGGACACCCGTTATCTGTTCTGCAACGCCTACCATGAAGAGCGCAGCGAGTCTGAAAGCGCCAGGCCTAACTACTGGCGCTACTGGCGTGATCTGCCTGCGCGGGGCGAAACCTCCATTGTGTTTGGCTCCTGGTATCAGGAACCACTGCGTGATGCCGTTATGGGCAAGATTGACGACGCAGAGCTGGAGCGCCAGCTGTCGGCCATCAACCGCTTTGAAAAAATGCTGGCCTACGAGAACATTCTCCTTCTCAAGTTCTGGTTCACTCTTCCAAAGGCAGAGCAGCAGGAACGCCTGCATGATATCGAAGCCAAAGGCAAAAAAGGCCGCAACTTCATTGAGGAATGGTCTGGTTCAGAGCACTATCGCGCTGCGCAGACGGCTGGCGAAAAGGCATCCCTGCAAACCAGCACCGGCTATGCCCCTTGGTTTGTAATTCCCTCTCAGGATCCGGATGTTCGCGATCTCGCGCTGGCCGAAACCATCGCACAATCCATGAAGAAGAAGCTGGAAAGCGGCAACGGCAATCCGGTTTCAGCTCCGGCTGTGGTCACGACCCTGTCGCAGGCCAACGCCGTGGATGCGATAGACCTGACAGCAACCATTTCCAAAGAAGACTACAAGGCAGAGCTTGAAGAGCTTCAGGACAAGATGGCGTACCTGACAGACCGCAAGCGTTTCAAAAAGTTCGGTTTGATCTCCGTCTTCCAGGGCAACGATGCAGCCGGCAAAGGCGGTTCAATCCGCCGTCTCACCCGCTCCATGGACCCGCGAAACTACAAGGTGCACCCAATCGCAGCCCCTTCCGTGGAAGAAAAGCTGCACCCGTACCTCTGGCGTTTCTGGCGCCGCCTGCCGAAAAAGGGCCACAGCGCCATCTTTGACCGCTCCTGGTACGAGCGGGTTCTTGTTGAGCGCGTCGAAGGCTTCTGCTCCGAAGCGGACTGGATGAGGGCCTACAACGAAATCAACGCCTTCGAAAAAGAGCTGACAGATTCCGGCTTCGTCCTCTGCAAGTTCTGGCTGGCGATCTCGGAAGAAGAGCAACTGCGCCGCTTCAAAGCCCGCGAAGAAACCGCTTACAAGAACTACAAAATCACCGAGGAAGACTGGCGCAATCGCCTCAAGTGGAACGAATACGCCATCGCAGCTGGTGACATGGTGGACCGCACCTCCACCCGCTATGCGCCATGGACGCTCATTTCTTCCGAAGACAAGCGCTACGCTCGTATTCAGGTGCTTAGAACCACCGTCAATGCCCTCGAAAAGGCGATGAAGAAGAAGGACAAGGAGAGCTAACTCAGCGTCCTTCGTCTACAACGCTCCGCAACAGCTCCTGTCACACTTCGTTTTGTGACAGGACTTCAGCAGAAACCAGGTCAACTTCCTGGCCACCTCGCCAGACATTGATCACGGCTTCAATCTTCAGCGACTTCTTCACGCCGTCATAGTCAGCAACCTGCTGCTGTTGTTCCTCGAAGAATGGTCCATCGAAGTCCATGGAAATGTCCTTCTCCATGTAGGCCTCAATGCGCAGATCATCTGGCCCCGGCTTGCTGATATCAAACCGCATGTCCTGATTGTTGGACATACACATCACCGCATCAGAGAGCAGCGGAAACAGCCCTTGATGGCAAACTGCAAAGATGGTGGCACGTTCCTGTGGCGAGAACTGATCAAAGAAGCTCATGTCTTCAATCGGTTTTGAATCGAACGTAAAAGTGCGCTCCTGCCTGCGGTCAAAGTCCTTTTGAAACTGCAATCCCTGCTGTTCAGGGATCTTGACCCCTTCCAGCATGATGTCGTTTTTCAGGTTAGCTTCCACGCGGTCTTCATCAGGACTGCGCACATCAAATTCCAGCTTGAAATCCAAAACGCTGTAGCTGCGATAATGGGAACTGTCATAGACTTTGAAATTGTCCTGATAGTTCGCACCAGCCAGTTCGCGCAGTTGCTCAAAGGCTTTGACCTTGTTTTGGTCCGTCACACCCGGCGAGTACAGATCAAACGCCAGTTTCTTCGCTGTTACGCGGTCCGTCCCGCAAAACCAGTCAACAATCTTGTCCCAGAGCCGTGTTGCCGGATTCCCAACATGGTCTCTGTCCGAGGCTCCCTTGATGTTCTCAAGATCCCCCGCTGAGATGTGCGGATTAATTTGCGGTGTGCTCAAAGCAACTGAAGATGACATGTTCCACCCTCCTGAACGCGGTCAACTGGTCATGCAGGGCTTTATAAGCCTGACACCAAGATTGTGCAGGAAGTTGCAGAGTTGCGCTGTTCTGAATGGCACTAGAACAACAAAAACATGCACTAAAAGCACCACATGGCAGCCCATGCAGTGTTGAAGCTAAGGTTCCCAAACTTGGGATGAGCAAGGCGAGCAGGCAGTGCCTGCGCTACTTGTTTAAATATGAGTCTTCGGCAGTGGCTGCTCGCCTCGCCCGGGCTTTCTTGTAATGAACAACGTCGCCTCTTTGCCTGTAAGGCACGATAGCCGGTTTCCCGGAAAGACAATGGCTTATCCAATCAGGTTTCCCTAATCGAACAGTTCCTCCGTCTCTGACAAACACATCTGCAAAAGCAGGTTTTACTGCCGGTACATTTGCACTTGTCGCCGCGTGATACCCTACAAACTTGGGCCCTTCCCCTCAAACCATGCGGTCACGTTTGAAGTTCGGTTCACCGGACCACCAGAAAGATGCGTTACCTCTCCTGACAGCCCCACCCAACCCACGCCTCACTGACGGACGGTCCGCCAGCAGCCCGTTGCGTGGGCATGTCTCTCAGAATATGGGAGAAAACTGGGAGGGGAATAAGTTTTATAGATCACTCAGCTGCTTACGCATTAAGGCCTTTCATGCCCTCAGGCGTGTACCGCTCACCCACAACAGGAATGTGAGCAATCTCAGCGTCTAGTGCGAGCCCCTCTTCAGCGGTCAATTCAATCTCAGGTGCAGCAGCGTTTTCTTCCAGATACTTCAGCCTCTTAGTTCCCGGAATTGGCACGATATCGTTTCCCTTTGCCAGCAACCAGGCAAGGGAGAGCTGTGCAGGCGTGCATTTCTTCTGGTGTGCGGCCGCTGTAATCACTTTCGCGATACCTTCGTTGATGAGCAGGGCTTCTTTCGAAAATCTCGGCAGATTGGCGCGAAAATCACCCTCTTCAAACTCCGTTTTCGAGTTGAAACTGCCCGTCAAAAAACCTCTCCCCAATGGAGAATAAGGGACAAATCCAATGCCAAGCTCACGGCATGCAGGCAGGATTGCGCTTTCGACATCACGTGACCACAGCGAGTATTCTGTCTGCACAGCTGCAATTGGATGAACCGCATGCGCCCGGCGCAGTGTTGTCTCGTTGATCTCACAAAGCCCGATATTGCCGATCTTTCCTTCATCAACCAACCGCGAAAGCTCGCCCATCACATCCTCAACGGGTTGCTCCGGGTTAACGCGATGAACGTAGTAAAGGTCAATGTAATCAACGCCCAAACGCTTCAGAGAGGCCTCACAAGCCTGCCGCGCATATTGCCGACTATTCTCGATTGTCCGCTTGTATTCGCCGGATTTCCGATTGATGCCGAATTTCGTTGCGATTTTGAGAGGCGCTTTTGTTTCCTTCAAAAAACGGCCGATCAACTCCTCATTGTGGTGAGGGCCATACATGTCAGCCGTATCGAAAAAATCTATGCCCAGTTCAACGGCTCGTGCCATCACACCCAAGGACACGCTGTCATCGTGTGAGCCATAAAACTCACTCATACCCATGCAGCCCAGACCAAGCGCTGAGACGTTAAGTTTAGATCCAAGTTGGCGCGTTTTCATCAGAAGCTTCCTTGTGTTGCTGCTGAATACTTGCCATGTTTCAAAAATGGAAAATACGAGTAGAAATGGAAAGCTGATTTCCGAATTTGGAAATGAAGTTCTGCGCGACCTTGTATGGGATGACACCAAAGCCTTTCTGGCTGTCGCCAGAACAGGAACACTCAGCGCGGCTGCTCAACACCTACAGATCGGTATGGCGACGCTGTCGAGAAAGATTGATCGTCTCGAAGAAACGCTGAAAATCCCTTTGTTCGTCAGGCACCAGTCCGGCTATCAGCTCACGGAGGATGGCCGTGAGCTGCTGGCAAAAGCAGAAGCGCTGGAAGCCGCAGCCGCAGCATTTTCCTCCGGCGCAAAGGCTCAGGCAGGCATTTCCGGAAAACTGCGCCTTGCCACAGCTGAAAACCTCGCCACTCACCTGATTTTGCCTGCACTGCCCGAGCTGCGCACCAACTATCCGGACCTGTATATCGAAATTTTGACCGACGTAAGCTCAGTCAACCTGCACCGCCGTGATGCAGACCTCGCTATACGGATGGTAAAACCAGAAAGCGGCAATGTCACACTGCGCCGCTTGGGAACACTCGGCTTCGGCCTTTATGCGAGCAAAGAATATCTGCTCAAGCGGACCGAACTCGAAAAGCCTGAGAGCTATGAGGACGACGACTGCATATCCTGGAGTGAAGCGCAGGCTCACCTTGCCGCAGCACAATGGATTCGACGTGCTTTAAAAGGCCGTGAGCCTGCAGTTTTAACCTCATCACTCGCCACGCAAGTGGTCGCCGCCAAAGCCGGGCTCGGTCTGGCGGTTCTCCCTCACTTCCTTGCAGCAGAAGCCGGGCTTGTCTGCGTGGAAGCCAACATCGGCGTTGATCAACAAATCTATCTGGTCATGCACTCTGATCTCGCCCATTCCCCCCGAATGCGCGTCATGGCAGACTTCCTCGCCGACCTGATCATCAAAAACCGAGTCAGATTAAGCGGCCCACCTCAGTAGGCCGATCTTCTTAAACCACATTCCGCTCAATCAGCGGATTGTTCGCGGTCAGGCGCTCAACACCAAGCTCGGAAAGGTCCAGCGTCTCATAGCGGCCTGTTACGATATGTTCGGCAAGACCGCGCCCCACCGCTGGGCTTTGCTGAAGGCCGTGACCGGAAAAGCCCAGCGCGATGTAAAAGTCTTCAATGCCGGGCACCGGACCGGTAAATGCGTTGTGATCGAACAGGTTCACATCATAGTGCCCTGCCCAAGCCGCACCGGGTTTGATGGCCTCAAATGCAGGAATCCGATTGGCGAGTGTTGGCCAAAGGTGTTCCTCAAAGAAGGAATAATCGACATCATAGTCGAAGGAATCCGGGTCTTGCTCTTCATCTGGTGAGCTGCCGCAGATAAAGCCTGTCCCTTCAGGGCGCACATAGGTGCCATTCGGATCAACAAGCAACGGCAGACCCGGAACCTCATCGCGGCATTCAAAGGTGAAAATCATGCGCTTTTTGGAGTGCACAGGCGCTTCAAAACCTGCTTCCATGCAAATCTGAGTACCACCTGACGCCCCTGCTGCATTCACCACAACACCAGCTTCCACCTGTTCTCCGTTGGAGAGCGTCAAAATCCAGCTGCCTCCCATGATCTTTTCAAGGTGAACCACTTGATACGGCTCATAAGGCACGTTCAGGGAGCGCGCTTTGCGGCGAAACGCCTGCATCAGGCCATAGCCGTCAAACCAGCCTTCGCCGGACAGGCCATGACAGCCAGCAGAAAGATCAGAGACGTTGAGCCACGGAAATTTGGCTTTCAGCGCATCAGCCCCCAGAAAACTGATGTCAGCACCCATCTTCTGCTGCAGCGCGTGGTTCTCTTCCAAAATGCTGCGTTTGTCTGGCGTTGCAAGAAACAGATAACCGCCCTCAACCAGATCAATGCGTGGCTGCTCTCCGTCAACTTCCAGAAGATTGCCAATATTGCGCAGGAAATCGATGCCGTAGAGCGAAATGTCGATGTTCACGGCAGAGGAGAACTGTTGGCGAATAGAAGCGGCAGAAAGCGCCGAAGCGCAATGTTGGTAAGACGGGTCTTTCTCAAAGACCGCAATGCTACCCTTAAAGTCGTCGCGTTGTGCAAGATGGTACGCCACCGATGACCCGATGACAGCCCCCCCAATAATAGCAACATCCACTGAAGCTATCGCCATAGTCACACCTGAATACTGAGAAATGGAAAAGAGTAAGAACCGACGCCCGAAACAATTAGGCGGGTATTTGCGAGCGCCGGTCTAAAAGGGAGGCGAAACGCCTCCCAAGAGCATCAAGCGTAATCTCAAAAAAGGCCTCCCAGCACTTTCATGAGACTACGATGCTGATCAGGGCTTAAAAGAAAGCCTGAAGGCCAGTCTGCGCACGACCCAGAATAAGGGCGTGAACGTCATGTGTACCTTCATAAGTGTTGACGGTCTCAAGGTTCTGAGCATGGCGCATCACCATGAATTCCTCGGAGATGCCATTACCACCGTGCATGTCACGTGCCTGACGCGCGATATCCAGCGCCTTGCCGCAGTTGTTGCGCTTCACAATGGAAATCATCTCAGGAGCAACGCGGCCTTCGTCAAACAGACGACCAACACGTAGGGAAGCCTGAAGGCCGAGAGTAATCTCGGTCTGCATGTCTGCCAGCTTCTTCTGGAACAGCTGTGTCTGTGCCAGAGGACGGTTGAACTGCTTGCGGTCCATGCCGTACTGACGAGCACGCATCCAGCAATCTTCCGCAGCGCCCAGCGCACCCCAGGAGATGCCGTAGCGAGCGCGGTTCAGACAGCCAAACGGACCTTTCAGGCCAGAAACGTTAGGCAACAGCGCATCTTCACCCACTTCAACGTTGTCCATCACAATTTCACCGGTGATGGAAGCGCGCAGAGACAGCTTGCCTTCGATCTTAGGGGCTGAAAGACCTTCCATACCCTTTTCAAGAACGAAACCGCGGATCTGGTTGTCATGCGCTTCAGACTTCGCCCAAACCACAAACACGTCTGCAATTGGAGAGTTGGAAATCCACATCTTGGAACCAGTGATGCGGTATCCGCTCTCGGTCTTCACAGCGCGGGTGCGCATGCCAGCCGGGTCAGACCCTGCATCCGGCTCAGTCAGACCAAAACAGCCAACGTATTCGCCAGAAGCAAGCTTCGGCAGATACTTCATGCGCTGCTCTTCAGAGCCGTACGCGTAGATTGGGTACATCACCAACGAGGACTGCACACTCATCATGGAGCGGTAGCCACTGTCCACACGCTCGACTTCGCGGGCAACGAGGCCGTAAGCCACATAAGACGCACCTGAACCACCGTATTGCTCTGGAAGGGTCACGCCAAGCAGGCCCTGCTCGCCCATCTCGTTAAAGATGGAGCGGTCAGTCTTCTCTTCGCGGTAGGCTTCCATCACACGTGGCAGAAGCTTTTCTTGAGCGTAGGCACGCGCGCTTTCCATGATGAGGACTTCGTCTTCATTCAACTGGTCGCGCATGAGGAAAGGGTCTTCCCAATTGAAGACGCCTCCGCCGGTTGGATCACTACTCATGCTCAAAATTCCTTATTCAACGTCAAACTTCACACCCTGCGCCAATGGAAGAGCGCCAGAGTAGTTGATGGTATTGGTCGCGCGGCGCATGTATGCCTTCCAGGCATCAGAGCCAGCTTCACGGCCACCACCAGTTTCTTTCTCACCACCGAATGCGCCGCCAATTTCAGCACCGGATGGGCCAATATTGACGTTTGCAATGCCGCAATCAGAGCCGACAACAGAAACGAAAGTTTCAGCTTCACCCATGTCTTTGGTGAAGACGGAAGAAGACAGACCAGCACCAACACCGTTCTGAATTTCAATCGCTTCATCAAAGTCGCTGTAGCGAACGACGTAGAGGATCGGAGCAAAAGTCTCTTCCAGTACAGGACCAACCTGACCTGGCATTTCAACAACAGCAGGCTGAACGTAATAGGCATCCGGATACTCATCCGCCATCACGCGCTGGCCACCATGCACGGTGCCGCCAGCAGCTTTCGCAGCTTCCAGAGACTTCTGCATGTTGTCAAAAGCGTCTTTGTCGATGAGCGGACCGATCAGCGTGCCTTCTTCGGTCGGAATGCCGATCTTCACAGAGGCATATGCCTTGATAAGACGTGGGATCAGCGCATCATAAACGCTGTCATGCGTGATCAGACGGCGCAGAGTAGTACAACGCTGACCACAAGTACCCATTGCAGAGAAGGCCACGCCGCGCAGGGTCAGGTCCAGATCAGCAGATGGGGTCACGATCGCTGCGTTGTTGCCACCCAGCTCAAGAATGGACTTGCCGAAGCGCTGCGCAACACGTGGACCAACCTGACGACCCATGCGAGTGGAACCGGTTGCGGAGATAACAGGAACGCGCTTGTCGTCGACTAGTGTCTCACCGATTTCACGGCCACCCACGATGACTTCTAGCAAGCCCTTCGGCGCATCATCACCAAACTTGGCAACCGCACGCTCAAACAGCGCAGCACATGCCATTGCTGTCAGAGGAGATTTCTCAGATGGCTTCCAAACAACGGAGTCACCACAAACAAAGGCCAGTGCTGCGTTCCAGGACCAGACCGCGACTGGGAAGTTGAACGCGGAGATCACACCAATGACACCGGATGAGTGCCAGGTTTCCATCATGCGGTGACCCGGACGCTCGGTCGCGATGGTCAGGCCGTACAGCTGACGGGAAAGCCCAACTGCGAAATCGCAGATGTCGATCATTTCCTGAACTTCACCCAGACCTTCAGAGGTGATCTTGCCTGCTTCCAGGCTCACCAGCTTGCCGAGGTCATCTTTATAAGTGCGAAGCTCTTCACCCAGCAGGCGAACCAGTTCACCACGACGAGGTGCAGGCAGCTTGCGCCACTCTTTGAAAGCATCGTGAGCACGACCAATCGCAGCGGAGGTTTCCGCGGCGCTGTCTTCTTTGATCATCGCCAGTGTTTCACCGGAGTTTGGAGAAGTTGCAGCAAGTGTGCCACCTTCCAAAGCAGCGCGGGCAACACCCATACGCTCCATGAGTTCCATTGTTTCTTTTGCGAATTGCGCGGTATCCAGACCTACGGTCATTGAAGCCCCCAAAGAGTGAGAAACAGTCAGTTCGAAATTTGAGCAGAGTTTCTCTTGTCCTGTTCACGGGTAAAAGCTACGTCTTTTCCATTATTCATTCGCATATGGAATGACTGATAATTTCGCTTGGATCTTGCGCTAGTGAGAAAACTGCTTAAAATCAGTAGGATAATAATGGGTATCGGCCTATTTGAGATTCTGTTTTAAGAAGGAGATGATGCCAGATAGAACGAAATTTAATCGTGTTGGGTGTGCTTAACCTCGCGATTTCAGGAGTTTCGAGCTGTTCACGGCATCATGAGAGGTCAGCATGAAGCGTGGTTTTATCCCCCCGATAGACTGTTTGATCGCATTCGAAAGCGCAGCGCGGCACGGCAGTTTCACGCGTGCAGCTGAAGAATTGTTCCTGACGCAAGGGGCAGTCAGCAAACAGGTGCGCCTTTTGGAAGGTCGCTTGGGTGTTGAGCTGTTCAAACGGATTCGCCAGCGCATTGTTCTGACGGATGCCGGGCGTATCTACCTGCATGACATCCGCGGCACGTTGGAAAAGATGACCAGCGCGACCCGTCAGGTGATGTCCTTTGCGGGCAGTGAGGATGTGCTCAACGTCGCCGTCCTCCCAACCTTCGGCACCCGTTGGCTCGCCCGCCGTCTCCCCCATTTCCACGAGCGCTACCCGGAAGCCAGCTTCAACCTCTCCGTTCGTCTGCGCCCCTTCGATTTCTCGGTAGAACCGTTTGATGGAGCGATCCATTACGGAGAACCTGTCTGGGCAGGTGCCATCGCAGAGCCGCTGTTTCAGGAAGAAGTCATTCCAGTCGCCTCCAGAGCATTCCGCGACAGACACAGCCTGCGCACGCCGGAGGACCTGATCGACGTTATGCGCCTGCACCAGTCAACACGGCCAGATGCATGGCAAAAATGGTTCTCTCTGGCAGGTGTAGAAACAGATGGGGCCTTCCAGGGCCCGCGTTTCGATCAGTTCACCATGATCTCACAAGCCGCCGCCTCCGGTTTGGGTGTGGCTCTGGTGCCAAAGTTCTTTATTGAGGAAGAGCTCGCCGCAGGTACACTGGTCCGCCTGTTTAACATCAGCCTCAAACTCTCCTCCGCCTACCACTTCGTCTACCCCGAAAACCGCACCCTGCGCCCAGTCGTAAAATCCTTCAAAGCATGGCTCCAGGAAGAAGCCCACGAACAGCAATTGGATCGGGAGACCCTGCTGCCGCAGTAGGGATAGGTACTGTTAAAGCATGAGCCGTCTTCAGATGTGATGTATCAAGAGAGTTTGTGCTATTTAATTTATGCAACTATACGGTGTAATTTCTACAATTTGTACGCAGGGATAATTATGACACGTTGGGTAGACGCTTACAAAGGGCACCAAATACACGAAACTGTCCAGCAGAGTTTAGAGTGGGTGGAAACAAAGTTCGATAAAACGGACCGAGCAGTTGAGGTGGAACGATTACGTTTAGTTAAGTTTCTAAAAATGCTCTCTGGTATTCTAGACATATTAGACCCTGAACTTTCTCCTACGCCGCAACTTACCAATCTAAACAACCACCTTCGACAACAACATTTTTGGAATGAGCTTTACAGTTTTAGTAATAGTGGTCAAAAGCAACATTTAATTAATGCAAACAATCAGTTAGATAGCCAGTTTGCAACAATTCACCAGCTAGCTTGGATGACTAAAAGAACAGAATCTTCCAAAATTGTCCGAGAAGTAGAAAAGGTGTTCAACGCTTTTTGTACGGAAATCGAAGAATCAACGTCTAACTTAAAAACTCGTATTGATGCAAATGATCAGCAAATTAGTGAAGTCGAGGCTAAAGAAAGCACACTTCAACAAGCATTGAATGATTTGGATATTTCTCAAAGGAACCTTCTGGCTAACTGGCAAACCGAGTTCACAGAAGCTGAAACTGCGCGTGCAAAAGAGCATTCCGACGCAACAATAAAGCGAGAAAAAGAGTTTTCTGAGTTTATTCGCAATACGATGGATGAGGCTGTAAAAACCAGAACAGATATCGCCAATGAACATCGAGAGAAGTTTGCTAACGCGCTCAATGCATTCGAGACGAACATAGAAACCACTGAAAAAGACATTTCTTCAAAGCACCAATCGATCCTAGACATTCATGGATTGGTTGCTTCTGATGGTGTCGCAGGACACTATCAATCTGGCGCAGAGCTAGAAAGGAAGCAAGCGTCTACTTGGCGCTGGATTACTATGGCATGTTATCTAGCAACATTGGCTTGGGTTGTCTTTAAGGGTAAGCTTGGATTTGGCTTATCGCAGTCTGGAAGCATCGATTGGCCAACAATTATCACTACTCTTTCTGTGACGGGTGTTGCGTTTGTAGCTGCCCAATTTGCTTCTCGTCAATCACGGCTTCATCGATTGAACGAGCAGAGGATGAGTTGGTTTTTCCTTGAGATGAAGGCTTTGGATCCTTTCATAAGCTCTTTGCCAATTGAGACACAGCAGGAACTTAAAAAGCAACTTAGTGAGAGAATTTTTGGCCAAGACAGAGTAATCGACGAAAAGCCATCGTCAGGAGTAAAAGACACGACAGTTGAAAAAGCCCTCGAGCTTGCCAGCTCGACTACGAGTCAGGCCTTAAAAGCCTTCTCTAAGGATAAGTAATGATGACCCTACACCCGATCCTACCCCAGCTCATAACTCGCAAAGCTGTAGATCTTGTCGAGGGGGAGGTTGGGGTCTTGGCCCTTATACATTCTGGCGGTAGCGAACACGGGTGATAGGTCGTAGCGCTCTGCCAGTTCCACGGCTTGTTCATTAGGCAAAGGCAGATCAATGTTGATCATCTGCCCTTTGGCGCTGCCAGCAAGGGCGCGGAACAGCAGGTCAGCCCCTTCAGGAGTTTCAGCGGCCATTGGGCCAATGCGATACCCATCACGGGCCGCACGGATAACGCCGTAACCGCGAACAATACCCTCTTCAACCAGATATAGGCCCCGGCGCATAGGGTTCATGGGCTCCATCCAGCGTTCCAGAAAGGCGGAGCGTTCTGCGGGAAAGTAGTTGCGGTCATATTCTATAATGCTTGGCAAAATGCCCTTGCCAATGATGGAAATACGCTGATCCATAGGCATGGTGACATCAGACAAGCCGCTGTAACGCATATTCTGGTGAACGAGCCTGAAGCCGGACTTCGCGTAATTGTCTTGCTCTTCCACCACGCCATCAAGGCCAATCGTCCGCCCTTCCAGCCGTTTCATGGCGGCATTCCATATAACGGCCCCAAGGCCTTGCCTGCGAAACTCTGGATGACAGATGTAAAAGCCGAGAAAGCCATAGGCCTCACCGTATTGAACGGCAGACACCATTGAGACCAGCTGATTGTTTAGATAGCAGCCAAGAAAACCGCCGGGATCCGCCGCATAATAGGATTGTGCATCATCTTCACCTGGATTCCACCCCTCTTGGGCGGCCCAATCCAACATGGTCAGAATGCCATCTTCATCCATAACGCGAATTTCAGTGTCCAGCGGAGCCATCGGAAGCCTCTTTCATCAACCCGGCAAAGTTATGTGTAAACTAACGTAAGAGAGTCAGCGTAGCGCAGTATGGTTAAAGAGGAGATGAAAGGCTTTCATCTAATTGGACCATGCGGAAACCGCGGACTGCAGAACTTTATGAGGAAAAGAAACCGGACGCGATAAAATGCAGATGGAGCCACGGAAAAATCCGATAATCTGACGCACAAACCGCATACATGGGTAGGAGACGTCGCGATGAAGGTTCATGGTAAAGCATACCGTTCCATTTGGCCGCTGGAAGCTGGAAAATCTGTCGGGATCATCGACCAGACCTGCCTACCTCATCGTTTTGTCGAGGTTGAACTGCGCAATCTGGAAGATGCAGCCGTTTCCATCAAGGACATGTGGGTTCGAGGCGCCCCACTAATTGGCGCAACAGCCGCCTTTGGTGTTGCTCTGGAAATGGCGCGAGACCCAAGCGACGCAGCACTAAGCAATGCGTGGCAGGTGCTCCATGCAACCCGCCCCACCGCAATTAACCTGCGCTGGGCGTTGAATGACATGCAAAGCCTGCTCTCAGAGCTGCCATTGGAGCAAAGAGCGGCAGCTGCATGGAAGCGGGCCGTCGAGATTTCTGATGAAGACGTGGCCTGCAACGAATCCATCGGCAAGCACGGCCTCAAGCTGATTGAAGAGATCGCTGCGCAAAAGAGCCCGGGCGAGACCATCAACATCCTGACCCACTGCAATGCAGGCTGGCTGGCGACTGTGGACTGGGGGACAGCCACCTCTCCGATCTATCAGGCCCATAACAAAGGCATCAAGGTCCATGTCTGGGTTGATGAAACCCGCCCACGTAATCAGGGCGCTGGCCTGACCGCATGGGAGCTGGGAGAGCACGGCGTGCCTCATACGTTGCTTGTCGACAATGCAGGTGGCCACCTCATGCAACATGGCATGGTGGATCTTTGCATCGTGGGAACAGACAGAACAACTGCACACGGCGATGTCTGCAACAAAATCGGCACCTACCTCAAAGCGCTGGCAGCCCATGACAATGGCGTCCCATTCTACGTGGCTCTGCCTTCCTCAACCATCGACTGGACCGTTGCTGATGGCCTGAAGGAAATTCCGATTGAAGAGCGCGGCGGCGAAGAGGTCGCGTGGATCTCGGGCGAAAACGCGGAGGGCAAGGTCGAGAAGGTGCGCATTTGCCCGCCAGAGACCCCTTTGTCCAACTTCGCGTTTGATGTGACGCCATCAAAGTACGTCACTGCCTTGATCACTGAGCGTGGTGCCTGTGCAGCTAGCAAAGAAGGGCTCGCAGCGCTGTTTCCAGAGCGGGCAAACACAGACGCCTGATAGAACTAAGACAAACGGATACCTTGCCGCTAAGCCATCACTCTTCAATGTTAGGGCAGAAATCCAAGTTGATTTTATTGGGAGGGACATATGTCCTACGAGAATATTCTGGTTGAGACACGCGGCAAGATTGGCCTGATTACGCTAAATCGCCCGAAAGTATTGAATGCATTGAACAGCGACCTGATCGCTGAGCTTGATGAAGCACTGAACGTATTTGATCGTGACCCTGAAATTGGCGCGACAGTCATCACCGGCTCCGAGAAAGCCTTCGCGGCGGGCGCTGACATTAAAGTGATGGCAGAATACGACTATCCGCAGACCTATCTGATGGACTTCATCACCAGCTGGGATCAGATCGCGCAAAAGCGTAAACCAATCATCGCAGCGGTCGCAGGCTTCGCGCTGGGCGGCGGATGTGAGCTTGCCATGATGTGTGATTTCATTCTGGCAGCAGAATCTGCGCAATTTGGTCAGCCAGAGATCAAACTTGGCGTTATGCCAGGTGCAGGTGGTACACAGAGATTAACAAGACTTGTTGGCAAGTCAAAAGCAATGGAAATGTGCTTGACAGGCCGTATGATGGATGCATCAGAGGCTGAGCGCGCTGGTCTGGTTTCTCGTGTTATCGCAAATGAAGATCTGGTCGCTGAAGCAATCAAAGCTGCTGAAAAGATTGCAAGTTTCTCGACTCCAATTGTTATGATGACGAAGGAAAGTGTAAACCGTTCTTACGAAGTAACACTTGCTGAAGGCATTCGTTTTGAGCGTCGTTTGTTCCATTCTATGTTTGCAACCAGCGATCAAAAAGAAGGTATGAAGGCATTCATAGAAAAGAGAAAACCTGAATTCGAAGACGGATAAGCCGTTTTTAGGCAGGTCTACACCTTTTTTCGTTGACGAGGCTAAGACTCCCAACTATAAGCGCTCCACAACCAGAGGCGGATTTTGTTCGTCACTGAATTCGTTTGATCGGGGCGGCTTTGGGCGGTCTCGTTCGCGATTTGAAAACAGTTCTTACTGACAGATCAGGACAGAGCCCATGGCCAACACTCCTTCGGCCAAGAAGGCGGCACGTAAAATTGCTCGCCAGACGGCCACTAATAAGGCTCGCCGTAGCCGCGTACGTACATACGTTCGTAAAGTGGAAGAAGCAATTGTCGCGGGTGACCAGACAGCTGCTAACGAAGCATTCAAAGTTGCACAGCCTGAGATCATGCGTGCATCTACTAAAGGCGTTATGCATGCGAACACTGCGTCTCGCAAAGTATCCCGCATGAATGCCCGCATTAAGGCACTCGGCGCCTAATCCAATTTTTTTGGACTAAAAAAGCCCGGTCGTATGGCCGGGCTTTTTTGTTAGCTGGATAAGCTTACCCTAGGATAAAACTGGGGCATTTTCACGGCGGATAGCCTGTGGACTAGTCTCGGAGCCTGTCAAGGAAAATCCTTAAAAAACAATGGATTGGCTCTAGGTTAAAATTGTCACAGTTGAAATGAGCAGATTCTTGGTGAGTCAAGAGATGGGCGGATAAATTTTTTTTTATTCGCTTCCCGGGCCCACCATTAACCAAGCGCATATCGAGAAAGTTGTTGAGTTCACTGCTTTTTGCCGAACTTAGCCGTTGACGACATATGAGCTTGACCTTGCGTCACAGAAAGGGCATTTGCGTTTTGTAAACTTTCCGCTATTGCGGGACCAAAATCGGCTGTGTATGGTCAAGAAGAAGTCGGGTTGCTACCCGATCCCAGCATACAAGTTAGAAGAATCGAACCAGGGTCGGGCAAAGCTGGTCAGATGGCGTAAAGTCTAGGCGTTGCATTTTATAGTAATTGCAATTTAGACTACTAGAGTTGTTGCGTCATTTTGCTGCTATTGTTGCTTTTCCTTCTGATTTTTCTTGAATTTCGATTTTGAGTCTTTTTATAGTGGCTTACTCATTTGGGTGAGTAAACGTAATGCGTCTAGGTTAGTAAATGGAAGTATCTATGCATGAGTCCTATGCAGGTGATCGAAGCGTAACGGAAGTTTTCGAGAGCCTTAAAGCTGATGGTTCTGCAATTCTTGTAGATGTAAGAACCAACGCTGAATGGACCTTCGTAGGCATTCCGGATCTTTCCAAATTGGAGAAGGAAGTCATCCTTGCTGAATGGCAGGGTTTCCCATCCAATGGCCCTCATGAGGGCTTTGCGAGTCAACTTTCTGACGCATTGACGCAAAAAGGACTTGACCAAAACGCTGCAATCTTCTTTTTGTGCCGCTCTGGAGTTCGGAGTAAGGCAGCAGCGATCGCGATGACAGCCCTTGGCTATAAAAACTGCTACAACGTGGCAGACGGCTTTGAAGGCGGTCATGATGCTGAAGGTCATCGAGGCTCGGTTTCTGGGTGGAAGGCTCAAGGTCTTCCGTGGAGCCAAGGATAGCTCCCAAGAAATATTAGAATTTAGCAACGGTGTGTGGGCGCCACACCGATGTGATGTTTTTGTCTAATGGCAACGAAATAAAAAAGCGTCTGGTTCAACAAAGCTCGAAATGAGCGCAATAGATTTGATGGTTGAGTATCTGTGGCGGAATACTCAACGGCTGCAAGGAGGCGAGCATGCACGTTCAGGAAGCTCCAGGGCCGGAGCAATGGGATCGCGTTAAGAAACGTCTACGTGTTGAGTTGGGTGAAGATGTATTCTCCAGCTGGTTTGCACGTGTAGACATGGAAGGGCACACCAACGGCACCGTTCGTTTGTCTGTTCCTACGCGGTTTTTGAAGCAATGGATTCAGTCTCATTATTCAGAGCGTCTGATGGGACTTTGGAAAAATGAATGTGATGACATTCATAAGATCGAGCTCACCGTTCGCGGTGCCGTTCGTCCCCGTCCTGCAGCGGCTAAGCCAGCTGCACGCCCAGCACTGGGTGGCAAGACTGATATGCGCCCAATTCAGGTAAATGATCCTGTTGGTCTGCGCGCAACGTCCCCAATGCCATCCATGATGGGCGGTCGAGGTGGTCGTTCCGACCTTTCCTCTAAAGACGTACTCGAAGGGGCATCCCTCGATCCGAAATACGTCTTCGAAAGTTTTGTTGAAGGTGAATCCAACGTTCTGGCTCTTGCAGCAGCAAAGCAAGTTGCAGGCGGCGGTGTCGTAACCTTTAACCCGCTTTACCTCCATGCTTCTGTAGGTCTTGGTAAGACCCACTTGATGCAGGCGATTGCAAATCAGGCCCGTATGGCTGGTCGCCGTGTTCTGTACCTCACCGCAGAGCATTTCATGTACCGCTTCGTTGCCGCGCTTCAGGCGCAGTCTGCAATGTCCTTCAAGGAAACTCTGCGTTCTATCGATCTTCTTCTGATCGATGACATGCAGTTCCTTCATGGCAAGCAGGTGCAGCAGGAGTTCTGCCACACTCTTAATGCATTGATTGATGGTGCTCGTCAGGTTGTTGTTGCAGCTGACCGCGCTCCGGCTGAATTGGAAAGCCTGGATGATCGCGTTCGCTCCCGCCTGGCAGGTGGTCTGGTCGTAAATATCTCCGAACCAGATTTCCAGCTTCGTCGCGCTATCATTGAAGATCGTATGCGTGCTCAGCAGCGCTCATACCCGAACTTCACTGTGCCGGAGGCCGTTCTGGACTACGTTGCTCGTAACGTAACCTCTTCAGGTCGCGATCTGGAAGGTGCCCTGAACCGTCTCGTTGCGCATAATCAGCTGACAAACTCTCCGGTAACTCTGGAAATGGCTGAAATCACTCTGCGTGATCTCATCCGTGCAGCTGAACCACGCCGCGTTAAAATCGAAGACATTCAGCGCGTTGTGTCAAAACATTATAACGTCACAAAAGCAGATCTGCTTTCTGCACGCCGGACACGCACCATCGTGCGTCCTCGTCAAATCGCTATGTATCTCGCTAAGATGATGACCCCACGTTCTCTGCCAGAGATCGGTCGTCGCTTCGGCAATCGTGACCACACAACAGTACTCCATGCAGTTCGTAAAATCGAAGAGCTCTCCAAGGCAGATAACGGTCTTGCGCAGGAGCTGGAGCTGCTGAAGCGTATGCTGGACGCCTAGAGCGCATTCCATTTGATTGGCTTCAATCAAATGATCTGAATGAGCTCAAGGGAAGAACTTAGAGCACGATGTGTGAATGCAACGTGCTCTAATAAGCGTCCTCTACACGGAGCCATCTGGACTCCATGCAGGAATTTGGTGATTATTGGGGCGCTGCTTGCAGCGCCCCTCTTGCATTTTGCGAGCTAAACGTGCAGTTTGAACGACCCTGCACGAGGTTAAACTCGGCATAGTGGGCGAGTGCAGACCAAGTGGGCCTCTGCACTGAAACTGGGCAATTTGTATTAGTAATTCGCGGAGTTCGCTGCACCGGCGCGATGCTCCGCCCAGAAGAATGGACGTTTCGCATGAAAGTGACACTTGAGCGGACCGAGCTTTTGAAGTCTCTGACCCACGTACACCGTGTGGTGGAACGGCGGAACACCATTCCGATCCTCTCCAACGTGATGCTGCAGGCTGAAGGTGGCAACCTCAAGCTTAAGGCAACCGATTTGGATCTTGAGGTCGTGGAAAGCATCGCGGCAATGGTCGAAACGCCAGGTGGAACCACAGTGCCAGCTCACATGATCTACGAGATCGTACGCAAACTGCCAGATGGTTCTCAGGTTGTTTTGGAAACGTCTGGTGATGACAGCACTATGGAAATTCGCGCCGGGCGCTCCCGCTTCGCGCTGCAGATCCTGCCAGTCACCGACTTTCCTGACCTGACTGCAGGTGAGTTCAGTCACAGCTTCACCATGACCGCCGGCGGCATCCGCAAGTTGATCAACAGCACTCAGTTTGCGATCTCTACGGAAGAAACCCGCTACTACCTCAATGGTATCTACATGCACTCTCTGGATATCGGAGAAGGCCTGCGTTTCCGCGCTGTCGCAACGGACGGACACCGCCTCGCTCAGGCTGAGCTTGAGGCGCCGGAAGGCTCCGAGGGTATGCCTGGTATCATCGTACCGCGTAAAACCGTTGGCGAAATTCAGAAGCTGCTGGATGATCCGGAGGTTGAGATCAAAGTTGAGATCTCTGAAACCAAGATCCGTTTCACCATTGGTGATATCATCCTGACCTCAAAACTCATCGACGGAACCTTCCCGGATTATGAGCGCGTCATTCCAAAAGGAAACGACAAGGAACTGCGCGTTGATCGTGATGCCTTCAAGGAAGCAGTTGATCGCGTATCCACCATCGCATCTGATCGTGGCCGTGCAGTCAAAATGTCCCTGAGCGAAGGCAAGATCGTTCTGACGGTCACCAACCCAGACTCTGGTTCTGCGACTGAAGAAGTTGCAGTTGAGTACGACAACGAAGAATTCGAGATCGGCTTCAACTCCAAGTACCTGTTGGATATCGCAGCTCAGTTGGAAGCAGATTCTGCGCTCTTCACACTTGCGGATTCCGGTTCTCCGACCCTCGTTCGCGATGAAGGCAGTGATGAAGCGCTTTATGTGCTGATGCCAATGCGCGTTTAAATGTTTTGCCCTCGGTCCTAAGCCGGGGGCATTTTTTCTTCTGCTACATATTCCCGAAAAATAGCAGCCAGTTTTTGGATGAGAATATGCTCAAAACTCATGTAACCAAAGAGAGCCTGAATGTCGGATCCAGTGCCTGTGGCGCTTACTCGCCTCGCGCTAACGGATTTTCGAAACTACAACGCAACGAGCGTTGAGTTGAACAGCCGAATGGTCGCTTTTGTTGGCGATAACGGCGCAGGCAAAACCAATATTCTCGAAGCAATCTCCTTTCTCTCCGCTGGTCGTGGTCTCCGCCGCGCAACACTGGGTGATATCGCCCGCGCCGACGGATCTGGCGGCTGGGCTGTCAGCGCGATCTTGGATGGAGAATTTGGTGAGACCCGCATCGGTACAGGTTTAACTGCCGGAGAACCGGGACGCCGCGTCCGCATTGACAGCGAAGAAGCTCGTTCTTCCGAAGCTCTTCTGGAATACCTTCGTGTTTTGTGGCTGGTCCCGTCCATGGATGGCCTGTTTACGGGCTCAGCCTCTGATCGACGCAAATTTCTCGATCGTCTGGTCCTCTCCCTCAATCCCTCTCATGGCAGAATGGTTGCAAGCTTTGAAAAAGCATTGCGCCAGCGAAATCGCCTGTTGTCTGAGGGCGGAACACCCGAGTATCTGGATGCCATCGAAGCGCAGGTTGCTGAACTGGGCACCGCTGTCGCTCTGGCTCGTAGTGAAACCGTGAGTTTGCTGGCCAAAACACTGGAAGCACAAAAGCAGCTTGGCCTCCCCTTCCCGTCCGCAGAAATCCACCTGCAAGGCGCGTTTGAAACCGCGACCATCGGCATGAGCGCATCAGATCGGGAAGATTGCTATCGGGATTTGCTGGTGGAAGGCCGCTTCCGCGACCGTGCCGCCGGACGTACTCTGGATGGTCCGCACCGCTCTGACCTTTACGTGGTTCATAGCGAAAAGCAAATGCCCGCCGCGCAAGCTTCAACTGGAGAGCAAAAAGCGCTTCTGATTGGCTTGGTTTTGGCACATGCAGACCTCACCTCATCGATCTCCGGCATGACCCCGATCCTGCTGCTGGATGAAGTTGCGGCCCATCTGGACCCCGGCCGCCGCGAAGCTCTCTTTACACGGCTGGAAGTTCTGGGTGGTCAGGTTTTCATGACTGGCACCGATGAAAACCTCTTCAAAGACCTGCCAAGTGCCGCACAGATTTTTGAGGTTGCAAACGGTGGTATTGCGCTAAGCTAAAAGTGCCATCATTGAGCTGGCTTGAAGGCAAGCCGCTTTTATCTCGCTTGTCAGAGAAATATCCTTGTGATTAGTCTTGGGTGGTATTCTGGAAAAGCAGAGACAAGCTTTCCGATGAGAATACGCAAACTGCGTTAAGCGCTCTATCTCTGACCTAAGTGATCCCCATGGACTTGCAAATTCTCCTCGTATTTGGGGCAACTCTGTTTGTTGTTGCCATCACACCTGGCCCTGCGATTACGGCACTGGTTTCGCGTACACTCGGTTTTGGGTTGCAAGGCACTCTCACATTTGTCTCTGGCATGCTGATTGGCAGCATGTGTCTGTTTATTCTGGAAATCCTGGGCCTGGCAAAACTGGCGAGTACTTATGTACTGGCGTTCACCATCGTTAAGTATGCAGGCGCTGCCTATTTGCTGTTTCTGGCTTGGAAGCTCTGGCGTGCCAGTGGTCTGCAGACAGCGCAGGCAACTGAAGGCACCGCCGCCATAACGCCAAACACCAAAAGCAATGCCAAAACGCTGGTCTCTGGCATGTTGATCACGCTTTCCAACCCTAAAGGCCTGCTGTTCTACGCGGCATTGATGCCAAGCGTGGTGCCTATGGAAACCATCACGACCATTGGTTTGGTTGAATTGATGTTTGTTACGCTTGCTGTGTTGTCACTGGTCTTTGCAATCTATATTGGTGTGACCGTACGGGCACGAAGCCTCCTGACCTCAGAAAAAGCCGTAAAACGATTGAATAAGAGCGCGAGTGTCGCAATGTTTGGCACCGCTGCTGCAATCGTGGCACGATAAAAAGAGCAATAAAATGGAATTGGCAGTTCTTTTGTTTTTTGCAGGAACGTTGTTCGCTGCAGCCATCACACCGGGCCCCGGCATCGCCGCTTTGCTCGCCCGTATTTTCGGACAAGGCATGCGTGGCACACCTATGTTCGTTGTCGGTATGATCTGTGGTGATCTGTTCTGGTTCACGCTCGCAATCATGGGGCTGGCAGCTATTGCGACCAACTACGCGATCATTTTCATGGCGCTTAAATGGGTTGGAGCTGCCTATCTGCTTTACGTCGCCTGGGGTATGTGGAACTCAAAAGGCGTAACTCCAACGCAAGATGGTGCTACTGCTGTGGAGGCATCCTCACGTTTTACAGCCTTGCTTGCTGGTCTCTCAATGAACCTGTCCAACCCAAAGGTCGTGATCTTTTATATGGCGCTGATGCCGAACATCGTACCCATGGATAAGATCAACCTGCTGGCTTATTGGGAACTGGCAGCAACTATGGCCAGTGTGTTGTTCATCGTCTTCGGCATCTATGCCTATCTGGCGGTCTCTGCAAAGAAGCTGATTTCGTCGCAAAAAGCATTCCAGCGCCTGAACAGAAGTTCCAGCGTGGTGATGGTCGGCGTGGCAGCAACCATGGTCACCCGCTGAGCAATCAGCCTTTTAATACGGCGCTTGCTGAAGACTGCGGCGCCGTAAACTGAAAGTGCTCGTCACCACGAAAGAACGGCCGCAGTTTTATGGATGTAACCAGCCTTGCCCTGTTCGGTGGCACGCTTTTCATACTAGCAATCATCGCCCGCGCTATGAGCTTTGGCAGCAGCGGTGCAGTGCTGTTCTGTTTGGGGCTGTTGAGCGGTGATCTGCTCTGGTTCTCCATGGCTGCACTGGGACTAGCAGCAATTGCCAGCAGTTTCTCCGAGGCATTCGCGGTGTTGCAGTGGCTTGGTGCTGCGTATCTCACCTACATTGCATGGGGCATCTGGAAGAGTGCAAATGCAGCTCCTTCTGAGGATTACAGCAACTCAATCCCACCACAATCTTCTGCGAAGACATCCTTGTTTGCTGGGTTATTGTTCAACCTGTCAAACCCCAAGGCAATCATGTTCTACCTCGCGCTCATGCCCAATTTGGTCAGTGTTGAGGAAATGAGCCTGCTGGGCTTTGTTGAGCTCGCCGCTGTGCTGTCAGCCATCTTACTGATCATCAACGGTGCCTATTCATTTCTGGCAGTCAAATTTTGCCAGTTCTTGAGGTCAGAAAAGACGATGTACCTGATTAATCGACTAGCTTCTCTGGGACTTCTCGGCATCGCTGTCCTGATGATTACACGGTAGCAATATCACCGTTAAGTCGTTTCAATTTTCAGAAAATGCCAGGCACAAAAATGAAAACTTGGGGTGCTAATCGTGCAAGCAAATCCATGGGATGCACGCTAAGGAAATTATCCCCCCTTAAAAATAGTGTTTATGCAATATTTCCCTTGGTTTACGAGCGCTTAAACTCCCAGATTGCTTGAACCATTTGCCCAACCAATTATAACATGAACCCTAATGAAAACCGTTGTGTGAAGTGATTCGAATGAGCGAAACGTCGACCCCTGAAAATGGCGGACCTGAGCAGGAAAATGGCGCAGGTGAATACGGTGCAGATTCCATCAAAGTGCTGAAAGGCCTGGATGCTGTACGTAAACGCCCCGGCATGTATATCGGTGATACCGATGATGGCTCGGGCCTGCACCATATGGTCTATGAGGTTGTCGACAACTCCATCGATGAAGCGCTGGCCGGTCATGCTGATTATGTGACCGTTACGTTGAACGCTGATGGTTCTGTCTCGGTAACCGATAACGGACGCGGTATTCCGGTAGATATTCACTCGGAAGAGGGAATTTCTGCGGCTGAAGTTATTATGACTCAGCTCCACGCTGGTGGTAAGTTTGACAGCAACTCCTACAAAGTATCCGGCGGCCTGCATGGTGTGGGTGTTTCTGTGGTGAACGCACTGTCCACCACATTGGAGCTGCGTGTATTCCGCAATGACAAAGAGCATTTCCTGCGCTTCCATCACGGTGAGGCTGAAGCTCCTTTGAAAGTTGTCGGCGACGCTCCGGGTAAATCCGGTACTGAGGTGACCTTCACTCCATCTCCTCAAACCTTCACTAAAATTGAGTTTGATTACGACACCCTTGAGCACCGCCTGCGCGAGCTGGCCTTCCTCAACTCCGGTGCCCGTATCATCCTGACAGATAATCGTGGTGTTGAGCCTCGCGTTGAAGAGCTCTACTACGAAGGTGGTCTGGAAGCTTTCGTTCGTTATCTGGATCGTGCCAAGCACCCACTCATCGAAGAGCCTGTTACAATGATTGCCGAAAAAGACGGCATCACTGTAGAAGTGGCGATGTGGTGGAACTCCAGTTATCACGAAAACGTTCTTTGCTTCACAAACAACATCCCACAGCGTGATGGTGGTACGCACCTTGCTGGTTTCCGCGCCGCTCTGACACGTCAGTTGACCGGCTATGCAGATTCATCAGGGATCCTGAAGCGTGAGAAAGTAAACCCAACTGGCGAAGATTGCCGCGAAGGTCTGTCCTGCGTGCTTTCTGTAAAAGTGCCTGATCCAAAGTTCTCCTCCCAGACCAAAGACAAGCTGGTTTCCTCAGAAGTCCGTCCGGTGGTTGAGAACCTCGTTGGTGAAGCGCTGTCTACATGGCTGGAAGAAAACCCGGCCCCAGCAAAGTCCATTGTTTCCAAAGTGGTGGAAGCTGCGAGCGCTCGCGAAGCTGCTCGTAAAGCTCGCGAGCTCACACGCCGCAAAGGCGCGCTGGATATCGCGTCCCTACCCGGTAAGCTGGCCGATTGTCAGGAGCGCGATGCTTCTAAAGCTGAACTCTTCATAGTGGAGGGTGATTCCGCGGGTGGCTCTGCCAAACAGGGCCGTGACAGATCAAATCAGGCTGTGCTGCCGCTGAAGGGTAAGATCCTGAACGTCGAACGCGCGCGTTTTGATAAAATGATCTCCTCGCAGGAAATCGGCACGCTGATCACTGCATTGGGAACAGGTATCGGCAACGAGGAATTCAACCTCGAAAAGCTCCGCTACCATAAGATCATCATCATGACCGATGCGGACGTCGACGGTGCGCACATTCGTACGCTTCTGTTGACCTTCCTCTTCCGTCAGATGCCTGATCTGATTGAAAACGGCTACGTCTATATCGCTCAGCCTCCGCTTTATAAGGTTACGCGCGGCAAGTCCGAGCAGTACCTGAAAGATGAAGCGGCCTTTGAAGAATACCTGATCGGCAGTGGTCTGGATGAGACGTCACTCAGCCTTGCAAGCGGCGAAGTGCGCATGGGTGAAGACCTGCGTAGCGTCGTTAATGAGGCTCGTGAAATCTCCGACGTTCTCAACGGCCTGCATTCCCGCTACAACAAAGCTGTCGTCGAACAGGCTGCAATTGCCGGTGCGCTGAACTCCGACAACCTGCACAACCACGAAAAAGCGCAGGAAGCTGCTGCTTACATCGCGCGTCGCCTGGACATTCTGGCTGACGAGTTTGAGCGTGGTTGGGAAGGTGAAGCAACTGAAGAGGGTGATCTCATCTTCAGCCGTGTTGTTCGCGGCGTGAAAGAAGTCACCACGATTGATGCTGCTCTGCTCGGTTCCGCAGATGCCCGTCGTCTCGACAGCTACTTCAAGCATCTGGATGAGGTCTATCACAAGGCTGCATCCTTGGTGCGCAAAGACAAGTCTGTCGAAATTCGCGGCCCACAAGCCCTACTGGAGGCTGTTTACGCGCAAGGGCGTCGTGGCATCTCCATGCAGCGCTATAAGGGACTGGGTGAGATGAACCCAGAACAGCTTTGGGAAACCACGCTAGACCCGAATGTACGCTCTTTGCTGCAGGTGAAGATCAAGGAAGCTGACGCAGCTGATGACATCTTTACCAAGCTGATGGGCGATGAAGTTGAACCACGCCGCGATTTCATTCAAACCAACGCTCTATCTGTTGCGAACCTCGACGTCTAAGCAACGCACAAGCGTAACAAACAACAAAAGCCGGATGCTTCTGCACTCCGGCTTTTTTCATGCGCTGCTCCAGCGGAAAGCTGGTGACGGTCTAAATGGAAAGACTAAGGAAGGTGTGCTCTGACATCCAGCGATCGAACAGGAAGCTCACATGCCCACGCGCAGCGTTTGCAGCTTCTTCAGGCGTACCATTGCAGTGCGTTTCGATGATCGCAATATGCTTTTCATGAATGTCAGCACCATTGAGTGGAATGTCTCGGTGAGACAGCGTCACACGATGCATATGGAGCGCACAACGTTCCAGAATTGGCTCTAATCCGCGTAAGTTTGCCTGACGGAACAGGGTTGCATGGAAGAGGCGGTCATAAGCGCTGCAAAGAAACACCTCGTTGTCATCGGCTGCCTGGCACATAGCATCCAGAATTTCAAAGAGCCGGTCGCGCGTCTCGCCTGAAATGTTAGAGGCAATCATTCGTCCGGCTTGCTCTTCCAGCTGCATGCGGATTTTGACAATCTCGACAGCTTCAGCGCGGCTGATACCCGCAACGCGAGTACCTTTGTAATCGTGCCGTACCACCAAGCCGGACTGCTGAAGTTTAAGCAAGGCCTCACGTACAGTTCCCTGCGCGCAATCACACGCATCAGCTACCGTCTGTTCGGCAATTGCTTCACCAGGCTTAAGAGCACCAACGATGATCTGTTCTTCCAGATAAAGATAGACAGCGTCACTTTTACGATTGCTGGTGGATGACCAGGGAGAAATTCCAAAGCGAGAAACGAGGGAGCGGTCCGAGATCGAGTGCAGCATGACAGAAAGCGCTTTTTTTTGGATAGAGACGAATCCGAGAGCACATTACACTAAATAGCTTCGGATTTCTCATCACAGGAACACCATAAGCACGTATAGCGTGTAAACTATGTTACGTGCAATTGTAAAATATAGTTCCTTAGGGGTAGGGCGTATTGTTGCGCCCTTCATTGTAACTATTATTTAATCGAATAAAAAGACACAATTTCAAGGCTATAAATTCTAATTAATTGGCAGTTTTGAAGAGTTTCAACCAACGGAACAGGAAATATAGCAGACAAAAATAAATTAATTTAGCCAGCTAATTTGTCCACAAAAGAAGGAGCACATAGAGGCGATTATGTGCTCCTATCCAAAACTATGCGATCAGGATTCTGGTTTGATCATCACAGTTCCAGAAGCGTAGGCGTAAATTTTGCCTTCTTCGTCGACGATTTCTCCGGCAGAGATCCCGGTCTGGCGCGTCATGCTGACCACGCGGCCTTCAGCGTAAAGAACCTGCCCTACCTTAATGGGACGTATGTACTTGACGTTGAGTTCTGAGGTGCCGCGAAAATTGAAGGCGTCTTTGAGCTTGGTCTGAACCGCAAGAGAAAGAACGGAATCCAGCGCTGTCGCAGCATAGCCGCCATGCACTGTGCCGCCCGGATTGAGATGATCATTCGTTGGCATGCATTTAAAACGAACCAGACCATCCTCGATGCAATCAAGGTCTACATTCATGGTTTCCGCCATTGGCGGACGATTGCCCGCTTTCTGCATGGCTTTCAGGAACTCCAGTCCTGACATCACTTTTACATCCATCTTTTCAATCCGTCCTATTGAAAATTTTTGAGATAAAGGCGTAATCCTGCAAGTGATTGCTGGTGTTCAATCAGATTACGCAATGAAAATAATGCTCAAATGAATTTGAGCGCCCAGCCTAAAGTCGGGTGAGAAGCGCCTTGAGATCGTCCCTCTCACGATCACTCAGCTCCGCAAGAAATCTGGCGTTCGCGTCTTCGGTTAAACTGTCAAGAATTTCGGAAACTTCCTGACCTTGCTTGGTGAGGAAAATATGCTGAGTCCGTCGGTCTTCCGGGCTTGCTTTGCGCTCCAGATACCCGGCGGGGCAAAGCCGGTCCAGCACACCGGTAAGTGTTGCATTGTCCAGTTCGGCAGCCTTGCCCAATTGAGACGTTGTGCATCCGTCTTGAACAGCAAGGGCTTGCAACACAATAGATTGGACCGGTGTGAGCCCCAGTTCTTCCAGTTGCTTCTTGTAGAACCGCGCACCACTTCTGGCGCTGCGGGAAAGCAGATAAAAAATGCAATTATCTAAACGCATCTCAGACACTCCATAAATTTTGCATGCAAATAGTTTGCATACAAAGTATAGCGGCGCAATTGATACTTTGGACGGGGGAGAAAGGAAGCTACAGCAAGTTGTAGCTTCCAGTCAGGAAGGCTTTAAGCGACTTCGCGGGTCTCGGTCAGGATGACTTCAAAGCCTTCAAAGTGTGGGCCTCCCAGATAGAAGTTCATGCGGGTGCCAGCGCCTTTATGGGCAGACGCAAACGCTTCAGACTTCGTCCAGCCGACAAAATTCTCATAGGTATCCCAGGTGGTATGGGATGCATAAAGGGTATGGTCTTCAGCTGTCTCGCCTTTGAGCATACGAAATTCGATGTAGCCGGGAACGGAGCTCAGGTGACGCTCACGATTTTTCCAAACGGTTTCAAACTCTTCTTCTTTGCCCCGCACCACGCGGAAACGGTTCATTGCGATGTACACGCCGGAACTCCTTAGCCAATTAGTACATGAGCTTTTCCAGTCAAAAGCTCAGCAAAGTTTCAGGTCTTCAGAGCCACTCTCAAAACACATACCACAATAGGAATGGGAGGGGTATGCGGAGGCTGGCTAGCGATTTAAACCGCTTGGCTGGCAAAATGGTCTTAACGATACGCCTTTAAAAGGCTCTCGATCCGCGTATGTAGAAAAATATGAATCTAGTAGTCAAGTATTATTTCTTATATTTGCCTGTCTTCCTTCCCAGCTCAATTTAGAGATTGACCCGATATATAAATATGAGTATTTCACTCATGTTATTTTGAAAGATAGCGTTTTACAAACTGGGCGAATTTGGGAAGCCAGAAGCCACTCATGCCCGAAGGAATGAAATACCTCCTCTCAAATGGGTGCTACCATGCGTGTTCTAACCAGAGCCCTCGATTCATTTTCTCTCATGCTTCCTTATGTGGCCGCAGCGCTCCTGAGCTTGTTCTTTGGAATGTTCATCGGTCAGGTCCAGGCTGAGGGCACACAAAATGATCAGCGCATTATCTCGATTGGCTCATCTCTGACAGAAATTGTCTACGCACTGGAAGCTCAGGATCGACTGGCCGCTGTCGACACCACTAGTCTCTATCCCGAGGAAGCAACAAAGCTTCCCAATGTCGGCTACATGAGAGCTCTCAGTGCAGAAGGTGTGCTCGCAACCAATCCAGATCATATCCTCATGATGGAAGGTTCAGGCCCATCAACAGCGGTTGATGTCCTCAAAGCGGCCTCTATCAAGCTGACGGAAGTGAAAGAGGTTTACTCCCCGGAAGGCATTCTTGAGAAGATTGATGTGGTCGGAACCGCATTGCAGCTTCCAGAGGAAACAAAAGCGCTGAAAGCGAAGGTCAAAGCAGATCTTGATGAGGCAATAGCCTACGCACATCAGCAAGCAAAACCGCTCAAAGTTGTCTTTGTCATCTCTGAAGGGGGTGGAAAACCGCTGGTTGCAGGCCGCGAAACAGGGGCTCATGCCGTAATCGGACTGGCTGGTGCAACCAATGTGTTTGCAAACCTGCGCGGCTACAAACCAGTCTCCAAAGAAGCGCTGATTGCAGCCGCTCCTGATGTTGTGATGATGATGTCTCGTCCGGGCTCAAGCGACCAATCAGACATTCTCAAAGAACCAGGTTTCAACCTCACCCCTGCAGGCCTAAACGGCAACCTCATCGTCATGGACGGCGTCTATCTCCTCGGCTTTGGCCCTCGCACAGCGCAAGCCCTTCGAGATCTGAGCGATCGCTTTGTGAAAATCGCAGCTAAATCTGACGTAAAATCGTGAGGTCAGGCTGCAATGAGTGAGATGACACTGTCTGAGGCGTTCAAGTCACCAGTAACCCATGCAAGAACAAGCAGAGAAATCTGCCAGCAGTACGCTGTTAAGGCACTGACTCTGTTGCTTTTGGTTGTCTGCTTCGTATCGCTGGCTGTTGGGCCAACTGAGGTATCGGTCTCACATATCCTCGGTGCAATTAACTACTGGCTCTTCGGTGATGAAACCGCACTCACGCTCCGAGACAAAGTCGTTCTGATGGATATTCGTATGCCAAGAACGGTTCTTGGCTGTCTTGTCGGCGCCTCTCTTGCTGCTTCCGGTGCGATGATGCAAGGCTTGTTCCGAAACCCCCTTGCTGATCCGGGTTTGGTGGGAGTTTCATCAGGTGCAGCCCTCGCCGCAGTCTGCGTGATCACTCTGTCTTCCGGTCTGCCGGCATGGATTTTGGATGGCTACTCGGTCTATCTCCTTCCGTGGGGCGCTTTTGTCGGCGGTGCTGCAACAACCGCCCTGCTCTACAAAGTCGCAACCCGTCGAGGTCAAACCTCCATCGCGACCATGTTGCTGGCTGGCATTGCGCTTGGCGCATTATCTGGTGCTGTCACAGGGTTTCTCGTTTTCGGTAGCACAGATGAAGAACTCAGAGACCTGACATTCTGGGGTATGGGCGGACTGGGAAGTTCCACGTGGCCAAGAGTTTGGTCCACACTTCCGTTTGCTCTGGCTGTGCTCGTTTCTCTCCCATTCATCGCAAAAGGTTTGAATGCATTTCTGTTGGGTGAAGCTGAAGCCTTTCATCTGGGGTTCAACACACAGCACCTCAAACGTTTGATTATTATTCTAGTTGCGGGTGCAACCGGAGCCTCTGTTGCGGCGGCTGGTGCAATTGGCTTTGTCGGGATTGTTGTGCCCCACGTCTTGAGACTGCTCATTGGACCAGACCACCGCTTCCTCCTGCCATCCTGTGCATTGCTCGGTGCATCCTTACTGGTTGCCGCTGATGTTGTTGCCAGAACGGTGGTTGCGCCTGCTGAACTGCCAATCGGCATCATCACAGCAATCATTGGCGCACCTGTGTTCCTTTCCATCCTGCTTGGCCGCAAAAACTAAGTCCAATTGTGAGGATCCCAGATGCTTGAGGCAATAAACATCACGGTTAGCGTTGGCACAAAAAAACTTCTCCGAGACGTCCACTTCCGCAGTTGTCCGGGAGAACTGACAGTAATCATCGGCCCCAATGGCGCCGGCAAATCGACGCTTCTCAAGTGCCTGACGGGTGATTTGTCGCCATCTGAAGGCGACGTAATGCTGGATGGAACGTCTATCTGGTCAGTCCCGGCAGTTGAGCTTGCAAGCCGCCGTGCGGTGTTGCCTCAAAGCTCGCAGCTGTCCTTTCCGTTCTCGGTTGAAGAGGTTGTTATGCTGGGTCTGGTCTCCGGCAGTCACGGCCTAAGCGCAAAGCAACTACGTCCACGCGTTCTGGAAGCTCTGGATCGTGTCGGCCTCACGTCGTACCTGAACAGGTACTATCAGGAACTGTCTGGCGGCGAAAAACAGCGTGTTCATTTGGCCCGTGTGCTTTGTCAGGTTTGGGAACCAAGACAAAATAGCCGTACCAACTATCTGTTTCTGGATGAACCGACCGCGAGTTTGGATCTAAAGCACCAGATCGACGTACTGGAGACAGGCCGCAAATACGCGAATGAAGGCGGCGGTGTTATCGCAGTCCTTCATGATATTGATCTGGCCTGCGTCTATGCCGACAAGATCTTTGTGCTGGACCACGGCAATCTGGTTGCCCACGGCACGCCGCAGGCTGTTGTAACAACCGACCTACTCCGCTCGGTCTACCATCTTGATGACCGCATGCTGAAAACCAAGTGGGGTCATCTGGCAAAGGGCCGGAACCTCGGCAAATCCTGGTCAGAGCTACGTCCGTCCTAAGTACAGAATAATCACGCTTTGCGGCCTGCGTTCCTGGATGGGCAACCCAGGCCGTTTGCTGTTCTGACTATACAAAAGCAGAGCAAGCGCCCTTAAAGATCGTCCCGCCGCTTAAGGCGCTCTTTCTCGATCTTCTCTTCTTCTTCACGAATGAGATTAAGCGGGTGGAGGGAAAACTCCCCTTTGATCGGTGCTTTGCGCCTGAGAACCCTGTAGCGGGCAGACCACCTGTTTTTCACGGCAAGAAACAAAAGGGCAATGGACGTAAAGCACAGAGCCAAAGCCATGCTGATAGCGATTGTGGCCATAGCTTCCTCCCAGAATGAACTAGTCACCATTCTCATTTTAGGGGCAAATGCCGATCCCTAAAATCAGCAATGTATGCGGGTAGAATTTTAGGGATTGTTTAGGCACTTTGAGTCGGAAGCTTGATAGTGCGTTCAGCACCTGTGATATCCGCATAATTCACAAGAATGTGTAGGTACATATCCTAAAGTAATACAAGCCAAATAAGGCAAATAAGGCACCTTAAACGCCAATAAAATACCAAAGATCTTTCTAAATCAATAGAATCGTTAAGCCGCGGAAATACTGAGAGAAAACAGAATCGTCAGATTCCAAAAACGGTATTCTGTGATGTAAAACATTGAATCTCAGAGATTTTTTTAAATTCGTCTGTAATAAATACTCCATTTTTCTTTCGAAATTTGGCCCCAATTTCCAGAAAAATCAGCCTCGTCGAACGCGGAAGCGATCAGATGCACTGCAAACAATGCGCTGTTGGAAACGCAAAGATCAAAATTGCAGTCAGATCGCATCAGCGTTCGTTTTTAACGAGAGCGGCTCGGTGAGCCTTCCGGACCTTAGCAATTCGGCTTGCTCCTTTAATTTCGGAGTTGTCTGGGACCTCTCAATAAAAACTGAGGGAATACAATGGACTATCGTGGCACATATGACGAATTCCGTGACGCATTGCGGGCTTTCGAATCCGGTTGGGATCGCGAAAGATACAACGACGGCAGAATTCAGGATTGGCAGCTCACTGAATGGGCAGGCGGTCCGGTGCAAGACTTCTTTCCAGAGTATGACAGTTGGGGGGATCTGAACGACGACCAATGGAGTGCGATGTCTTATCGCTCCACCAACTCACTTGGGTTCGTCGGCTACCAGTTCGGTGAAGCTCTGCTTATCGATCTGGGCTACTATGATGATGATGTCTTTTACGGCAACGGCGCATCCACCAACACTTGGGATGGCACCTGGACCGGTAAAAACGGCGTCGACTCACTAGAAGAGTTTATGACTCCTGAAGCACAGGAAGTTGCCATTCAGGAAGCATTTGGCTTCAATCTCCAGATTATCGAAAACGGATTGTCCAACAGCGGCCAGTCACTGGACGACTTTATTGGACAGGACTTTACCTACGAGCAGAACGGTCAGGATGTCAGCGTAACCCTCACACTGACGGGTATTTTGGCTGCTGCCCACTTGCGTGGTGCATACGGTACACTTGCTCTCCTGCAAGGCGGCAACGTTTCTCAGGATGAATACGGCACCTCAATTCTGCAGTATGTTGAGCAGTTTGGCGGCTTCGAAAGCCCAACTGTTGATGAAGCAATCGACTACTTCCAGGATCGTCTGACTGGTGAAGAAGGCCTGAACGGCACTCTGCCAGGCGTTGGTGTTCCAAAAGAAGATGCCGATGTGGTTGTCACATGGTCCTATGGTGAACAGGAAGTCGTCAACGACTTCGATACAGAAGATGGCGTGATCTTCGTTGACTGGATCAGCGCTGACCAGCTCGAAGTAACCGAGACACCAGACGGTGTGCTCTTCTCTATTCCGTCCAATGGCGGGCAGACGCTGCTCCTGGCCGGGGTTGCACTTGCTGACCTGACACTGGCAAACTTCTCCATTCAGGATGCATCAGCAGCTGAATTGATCAGAGACCTTGTTGGCGGAAACACTCAGCCTGAAGAACCAACCGATCCTGTTGATCCGGTAGACCCTGTGGATCCGGTTGATCCCGTTGACCCGGTAGATCCTGTCGACCCGGTTGATCCAGGTGATGGTGACGATGGTCATGGTCATCCAGGCGATGGCGATGATGGACATGGTGGCCATACTGGCGACATGTATATGCTCGGTCTGGACAGTGAGTCTCAGGTCATCGCAGACTTCGATCCATCCTCTGACATGATCCATATTCTGGAAGGTGTGACTGGCGAACAGTTTGAAATCTTCGAGGAAAGTGGCGACGCACTCGGACAAACAGTCCGCATTGTGATCACTGATCAGTTCGGTAACATCATGTCCACCACCATCTTCCAGGGGGTGACACTCTCCGATCTGTCTTTGGCAAACTTCTCTGTCGCAGACCAGTCTGCGTTCAACGAAGTTGTCTCTGCCATTGGTGAGACCGTTGAAGTGCCAGACC
>NZ_LCWX01000145.1:207398-210592 GCF_001431305.1 Pseudovibrio sp. POLY-S9 | reverse complement strand
CACAAGTCAGGGCGGCGGATACGAGCTTGTTTACGACAACGACGGTTCAAACCCACCAACAGTCACCGGCACGACCGATGAAGGTGGTTCCAAGTTCCGCGCTGACGTAAACGCAGACGATATCGTTGGCTTTGACCCTGATAGGGACGAGCTGGACTTCGGCGGAACATCTGTTCACGGCCTCATCGTGACCAAGTCTCCTGCTGGTGAAATTGTTCTCGACAGCCCGTGGAGCTCTTCTGCACAAATCGTGCAGGGCGTCACCTTCCAGGATGTCGACATCTCAGACTTCGGAGTGGTCGGTAATGAACACCTCCGTCAAGATCTTGGTGGCGTGGTCTCTTGGGAACAAGGCGTGGGCCCTCGCGAAGACGACACAGTCTACATCAGGTCTCATGAGTACGGCGTACACGAAGTTATCTCTGACTTTGACCCATCATCCATGAAGATCAGCTTCCTGTACTACGGTACACGTGAGCGTCTGAGCGTTGAAGAAACCGACGACGGCCTGCTGATCTCTACTCTGCCAAGTGGTCAGAGCTTCCTGTTCGAAGGCATTTCTCTTGATGATCTGGTTCCAGGTCAGCTGGAATTCCACTTCGATCAGGTTATGGAAGATAACCTTGAAGTTCCATTCGGCTTTGATCAGGGCGACGTGACCCTCGTTAGCCGTGAAGGCCTGTTGACTCCGGAAGCGCCAGCTGGCGACACAACGGATGGCCACCAGACCAGACCGGGTGACTTCGGCCCAACCGATCCGGTTGATCCAGTCGATCCAACTGATCCAGATCCGGACCCAGTTGACCCGGTTGATCCAGTTGATCCAGTTGATCCGGGTACAGGCACTCCAGGTCAGGTTCCTGGTGATGGTGTGGTCGTGTTCACATGGGCTTGGGGTGAAAACAGCGTTATCACCGACTTTAACCCAGCGGAACATAAGATTAGCATTGGTTGGATCAGTGCAGACCAGATCAGCTTCACAGAATCTGAAGACGGTCTCGTGATCTCCCTGCCTTCAAATGGTGGACAAACCCTCCTGCTGGAAGGTGTGTTCCTTGAGGATCTGAATGCCGATAACTTCGACATCAAAGATCCATCTACATTGCAGGAAATCCTTGATCTGCTCAGCGGTGAAGGTTCACAGCCACCTGTCGACCCAACTCCGGATCCAGATCCAACTCCGGATCCAGATCCAACTCCGGACCCAGACCCAACCCCAGATCCTGACCCGGTCGATCCTGTAGATCCAGTGGATCCGGTTGACCCAGTTGATCCGGGCGATGGTTCACCTCGTGAGTTCACGCTGGATTGGCAGTGGGGCAAGCAGGAAGAAGTCGCAAACTTCAATCCGGAACAGGATACCGTGAACATCGGTTGGATTGGCGGCGGCCAGTTCGAAGTGGAACAGACCGACAATGGTGTGTTGTTCACTCTGCCGGGTAACGGTGGTCGGTCACTTCTGCTGGTTGGCATTGTCGTAGCCGATCTGACAGCAAACAGCATCATCGCAAATGATGCAGCTGCTCAGGCTAAGATTGATGACTTCCTGTCAAATGCTGAAAATCTGGCAGATGTGGGAACTCAGTCCGAAGCTGAAAGTGTAGACTCTACCTACATTCCAGAGGCTCCTGAAGCATCAACCACTGCACAGGAAGCTGCTGCTTCCAATGACAGAGATGATGATGCGGTAGCCGCTTCTGCTCAGGAAGCTGAACAGGAAACTGGACCTCGTGAAGCTCAGAATGCTCCTGAACCAGCTCTTGCAGCTGCGGCCAATGGCAATGGAGCAATCGGAGGCGATACCGTTCAGATCAATTGGGATTGGGCGTCAGAAGAAGTCATCACAAACTTCGACCCTGCTACCGACACCATTGATTTCGGTAATCTGAATGCATCACAGGTTCAGATCACGGAAGAGAACAACAGTGTTGTGATCGAGGTTCTGGATAACGGTGGTCACACCTACACCTTGAACGGCATCAGCGTAGAAGACCTCTCTGCGGAGAACTTCGAAGCTGACGACTTCAACACCATCGTAACTGAAGAAGGCGGTGTTGTAGATCAGATGCATTCGGTCAATCAGGACGATAACTTGATCTGATCGATGAGCTAACGAAAAGAACTGCTCCCTCCCGGTCAATACCGGGAGGGGGTTTCTTGCTTTAATTCCCGAAGCAATTGAGAGAAAAGCTTATGCCCGGCAGCCAACGACAGAAAGAATCTGTAATCACCAGTGCATTCAGATCTCTAAGGTCCGCACTGGTTGGAATTGGTGGCGTCAGCATGCTGTTGAATATTTTGATGCTGACAGGACCACTCTTTATGCTGCAGGTCTATGACCGCGTGCTGGCGAGTGGGTCGGTCCCAACGCTTGTTGTTTTAGCAACCCTTGTTGGCGTCCTTTTCCTTTTCTATGGAATTCTGGAAACACTTCGCAGTCGTGTTTTGTCCCGTCTTGGGCAACGTGTAGATGCCCAGCTTTCTGGTGTTTCCTACGAAATCTCAACGAGCCTACCGCTTATTCTCGGCCCCAAAGGTGCAAAGATGCGACCGGTTCAGGATCTAGATCAGGTGCGCAGTTTCCTTTCAGGCCCAGGCCCTGCTGCCATCTTCGACTTGCCGTGGATGCCACTTTATTTCGGTATCGTGTACCTCTTCCATCCCTATCTTGGCATGATGGCAATCGGTGGCGCATTGATCATTTGTGCGCTCGTTGGAGTGAATGAACTTACCTCCCGCAGACCTTCAAGTGAGGCTGCTGCCGAAACAAACCGCCGCTCTGCTATCGTTGAAGCCAGTCGTTCCAATGCTGAAGTCATTCAGGCAATGGGCATGATGGAAACGATGAAGAACAGATGGCACAAGGGCAATGATGCCTACTTGGTCAAGCAGCGAAAAGCGGGGGACCGAGCTGCCTTTTTCTCAACAGCCGTCAAAACCTTCCGCTTCATCTTGCAGTCCGCCATGCTTGGCATGGGCGCATGGCTGGTTATCCAGCAGGAGGTCACCTCTGGTGTCATGATCGCCTCTTCAATCATGTCTTCCCGTGCCTTGGCTCCTGTTGAGCAAGCCGTTTCCCAATGGAAAGGTTTTCTGGCTGCACGACAAGGCCTCGCCCGTTTGCGCAAGGTAGTCGAAAATAAAGATGACACCAACAACGTGATGGAACTGCCCCTTCCGCATCAGAAGGTTGA
>NZ_LCWX01000145.1:155828-207306 GCF_001431305.1 Pseudovibrio sp. POLY-S9 | reverse complement strand
TCTGGACAGTGTGGCATGTGGTCCGGTTGGTATCCGTCAGCCAATCGTGCAAGGCATCTCGTTTAGTCTTGCGGCTGGCGAAGGTCTTGGCGTTATTGGCAAGTCCGGTTCTGGCAAGTCAACATTGTCCCGCTCGATTGTCGGCATCACCAATGCTCTGACAGGATCAATCCGGTTTGATGGCTCAGAGCTTGATCAATGGACGTCGGAGCGCATCGGTGAATTTGTTGGCTTCTTGCCGCAGGACATTCAATTGTTTGATGGCACGGTTGCGGAGAATATTTCCCGGTTCAAGGAAGACGTAAACCCTGATGATGTCATCGAAGCTGCGAAAATTGCCAGTATCCATGAGTTCATCACAGGCCTGCCGGATGGTTACAACACGATTATCGGCAGTGGTGGGTATGCCTTATCTGGCGGCCAGCGTCAGCGCATCGCCCTCGCCCGTGCCATGTATGGTGAGCCTTTCCTCATCGTTCTGGATGAGCCTAACTCCAACCTGGATTCGGAAGGTGAAGCCTGTCTGACCCATGCGATCAAACTGATGCGGGGCCGAGGTAAGATCGTCATTGTCATTGCCCACCGCCCAAGTGCGATTGCGGCGGTTAATAAGGTACTCGTGCTCAATGATGGCCGACAAGCTGCCTTTGGTCCGCGAGATGAGGTTATGAAGCAACTTGTAACCCCGGTTCAAACTCAGCAAGTCCCGCAAAAAGCAGCAATTAAAGCTCCTGCCAAACGAGGAGCAGCATAATGTATAATCATTCTGAAAGTGACAAGCAGATCAAGGGTAGCATTAGATTCCATCTGATCTGCGCTGGTCTTCTGGTTGTTATCCTTGTTGGAGGCGTAGGCCTCTGGGGCGGCCTGATGGAAATCCGCGGCGCAATTATTGCTCCCGGTACCATTGTCGTTGAGACCAACACCAAGAATGTGCAGCACATGGAAGGCGGCATTGTCCGCTCCATCATGGTGACTGATGGGGATACCGTTGATGCGGGAGACACCCTGCTCCGCCTTGATGACACGGTGACCCGCGCCAACCTTGCTGTCGTGACCAAACAGCTCGACAATCTTTACTCGCAGGAAGCCCGTTTGATCGCAGAACGTGATGGAGAAGAAGAAATACTCTTCTCAACACGAGCCACAGATGATGCACATTCACAGGTACTGAACACCATTCAGGAAGGGCAACGCCGGATGATGGTCGCGAAGACCAAAAACCTGCGTGGCCGACAGGACCAGATGCGTGCTCAGATTCAGCAGTATAGAAAGCAAATTGATGGACTGTCTCAACAAAGAGATGCCAAAGAAATCGAGATCAGCCTGATCGATGGCGAACTGGAAGACCTCAACAAGTTGCTGGCCAAAAGACTGGTCACAGAGTCACGTGTCACAGCCCTCAAGCGCGAAAAAACCAAGCTTCAGGGTGAATATGGGGACTTCATAGCTCAGGTCGCTAAGACAGAAGAAGCGATCGCGGAACGCAATATTCAGATCATGCAGATCGAAGAAGATGTGCTGACAAAGACACTGGAACAGCTTCAGCAAGTCCGGGCAGAGGTTGCTCAACTTGAAGAAAAGAAGATTGCTGCACAGGACCAGCTGATGCGCATGGAAATCAAATCACCTCAGTCTGGCACAGTGCACGACCTGACCATTCACACCATCGGCGGTGTTATCGCTCCCGGTGAGGTGTTGATGCAAGTTGTGCCACGTGAAGACGTTCTGGTGATTGAAGCGCAGGTGCAGCCAATCGATGTGGATCAGTTGACACCCAATCAGGAAGCAACGATCCGCCTGCCAAGCTTTGATCAACGCACAACACCCGAGCTGACAGCTCAGGTGAAGACGATCTCACCTGATCTTTTGGAAGACCCCAAAACCGGTCTCAGCTTCTATATGGCAGAGCTGACAATCTCAGAAGATCAGCTGGACAAACTGGGTGGTAAAAATCTGGTGCCGGGTATGCCGGTTGAGGCGTTCATTCAGACAGAAAACCGCACAGTGATCTCATACATCATGAAGCCAATGGTCGATCAGATCGCCCATGCAATGCGTGAGTAGGGACGCCGTGTATCGCCGAAAAGTGGAAACCGGTTTTCGGATAAAGATACGCGACCAAGAGCCCCTACTCTGCTCATTCAAAATGATGGTTGAGGCTGTTTACCAGCCAGCCTCAACATCACCCATCTCTACATAGATGCTCTTAACCTGAGAGTACTGATCCAGCGCCCACTGACCATTCTCACGGCCAATACCGGAGTTCTTGAAGCCACCAAATGGCATCTCGACCGGGGTCAGATTGTAGTTGTTGATCCAGCAAGTGCCAGCTTCCAACTGATCAATCACACGGTAAGCACGCTGAATGTCTTTCGTGAACACAGCAGCAGCCAAACCAAACTCGGTGTTGTTGGCGCGGCGGATCACATCAGCTTCATCATCAAAGTCAAGCACACACATCACAGGACCAAAGATCTCTTCGCAAGCAATGCGCATGTCGTCTTTGACTTCAGTGAAGATGGTTGGCTCAACAAACAGGCCGCGACCAAGACCGGCCACCTGCGGACGTCCTCCACCAGCATAGAGAACCGCACCTTCGCTCTGACCAATCGCGATGTAGTCCATCACTTTCTCAAGCTGAGCTTTGGAGACGAGCGGGCCAAGCTGTGTGTCTTCATTCAGCGGATCACCAATAAGGATCTTCTCGGTCCGCTCTTTCAGACGCTTCAGGAACTCATCCTTGATGGAAGAATGCACGAACACGCGCGTGCCGTTAGAGCAGATCTGACCGGTGGAATAGAAGTTAGCGTTCATCGCTGCAGCAACGGCATTGTCGATGTCACTGTCTTCAAATATCACCACCGGAGATTTGCCACCTAGCTCAAGGCTCATGTGCTTCAGCTGAGAAGCTGCCTTTTCAGCAACCTTCATACCGGTTGGCACGGAACCCGTCAGGGAAACCTTGGCAATTTCAGGATGGGAAACCAGAGAAGCAGCTGCTTCACGGTTTGCCTGCACCACGTTGAATACACCATCCGGCAAGCCAGCTTCACGGAAGATCTCTGCAAGCTTCAGCGCAGACAGGCAAGTCACTTCAGATGGTTTGAAGATCATCGCATTACCAGCAGCCAGCGCCGGAGCAGCTTTCCATGCAGCAATCTGAATCGGGTAGTTCCAGGCGCCAATGCCAAGGCAAATGCCCAGTGGCTCGCGCTTGGTCAAGGCATAAGAGCCACCCAGATCGATGTGTTCGCCGTTAGAGGTAGCCGCAACGCTTGCAAAATATTCCAGTGCTTCAGCACCAGAAGCAGCATCAGCCACCAGAGTTTCCTGCAGCGGCTTACCCGTATCAAGCGTTTCCAGCTCGGAAAGCTCACGGTTGCGCTCACGCATCAGGTCAGCAGCCTTACGCAGAACGCGGGAGCGCTCAGCAGGTGCCATGGAACGCCAGATCGCAAAGCCCGTCCGTGCGGATGCAACAGCTTTGGTGATGATCGCCGGTGTTGCGGAGTGAACCCGCGCAATCACTTCCTGTGTTGCTGGATAAAGGCTGAGGATCTCCTCACCCATCGTATCTTCAACGTAAGTGCCGCCAATAAAGTGAGAGCCACCAGGCTGCGCACGCAGGGATGCATTTGTCAGGTTATCTGTTTTCGTCATTTCTTAATCCAACACTTACCGTTGTTCGTTCTGCCAGTTCGGGTGTACCCACGCCTGCTTATCACTGGCAGGAAGCATACCTTTTCCGAGAATATGGTCTGCAGCCTTCTCACCAACCATGATGGAAGGTGCATTGAGGTTTCCGTTCGTAATCTGCGGGAAGATGGAGCTATCCGCAACGCGCAAACCGTCAACACCAATCACACGACATTCGCTGTCAACCACAGCACTCTCGTCATTCGTGTCACCCATCTTACAGGTGCCACACGGATGGAAGGCGCTCTCGACATGTTCTTTGATGAAAGCATTCAGTTGATCGTCGCTTTCAACGTCTTTGCCTGGTTGAATTTCCTTGCCACGGAATGGATCAAACGCCTGCTGAGCAAAGAGCTCACGTGTCAGGCGAATGCACTGGCGGAAATCTTCCCAATCGTCTTCATGGCTCATGTAGTTGAACAGCACATTCGGCTTGTCCATTGGGTCCGCAGATTGCAGCGTCACCGCACCGCGAGACTTGGAGCGCATCGGGCCAACATGAACCTGATAGCCATGGCCTTCAGCCGCCGCCTGCCCGTCATAACGCACCGCAAACGGCAGGAAGTGGAACTGAATGTCAGGGTACATCACGCCCGCTTTGGAGCGAATGAAGCCGCAGGTCTCAAAGTGGTTGGTGGTGCCCAGGCCAGATTTTGCCAGCTGCCACTGAGCTCCGATCACGCCTTTAGAGAGCAGATTCCAGTGCTTGTAAAGCGTAATCGGCTGAGTACACGCCTGCTGAATATAGAGTTCCAGATGATCCTGAAGGTTCGCACCAACACCCTTGCGATCTGCAATCACATCAATGCCCAGAGCGGACAGAGCAGCTGCATCACCAATGCCGGAATGCATCAGAAGCTTTGGAGAATTGATGGAAGATGCAGAAACGACCACTTCGCGGGAGCATTTGACCTGATGTACCTGCCCGCCACGCACATACTCAACGCCAACAGCACGTTTGCCTTCCATGAGAATACGATTAACGTGCGCACCAGAGATAATCTCCAGATTTTCGCGGCCTTTGATGGGCCAGAGGTAGGCATTGGAGGCGGACCAGCGACGGCCATTGTGCACCGTCATCTCCATATCGCCAAAGCCTTCCTGACGATAACCGTTGTAGTCGTCAGTTTTGGCGTAACCAGCCTCTTCACCAGCCTGCACAAAGGCATCGTAAAGCGGGCTCCAGCGTGTACCGCGAGAGACGTAGAGCGGGCCGGACTTTCCGCGCCAGTCTCCGTCGACCTCGGTATTCTCAAGGCGCTGGAAGTAAGGCAAAACGTCTTGGTAACCCCAGCCTTTCGCTCCCATTTCCTCCCAGCTGTCAAAGTCGCAGGCATTACCGCGCACATAGACCATGCCGTTGATGGAGGAAGAGCCGCCAATCACCTTACCACGTGGCAAAGCAAGCTTACGCCCATCCAGATGCGGCTCGGGCGCGCTCTCATAGCCCCAATCGTAGCGGGACATGTTCATGGGATAGGACAAGGCAGCGGGCATTTGGATAAACGGACCGATATCCGTACCACCAAACTCCAGCAAAACCACCTTGTTTTGGGGATCTTCAGAAAGACGGTTTGCCAGGGCGCATCCAGCAGAGCCGGCGCCTACAATAATGAAATCTGCAGTCATTGTATTCTCTTGGGCTTGAAGCCGTATTCCAGTTATTATTGTGTAGTTTCTGTCGTTTCAAAGCTGTCGAAACATTTCTTCACGTAGTCCTGAACCAGCATTGTTGCCGGTGACCCGTCAGGTCGGTTTGTCGTTAGCACGCATTGCAGCCAGAGCCCGTCAATCATCGCAGCTGTACCTTCTGCCGCTGTAATCGCCGTCTCACGATCTGTGACGCGGTGGTATTCCGCAGTGAGGTTCGAGATCAGCCGTCGGTGGTAGATCTGAAGCAACCGGCGTGTTCCCGGTTCCGTTCGCGCCACCACATAAAACGCAAACCACGCCGAGATAACGGAGGGCTGAAACTGCTCATCGCTGAAGTTGGTATGGATGATCGCATCGATCCGCTCCATAGGGGTTTTCGTCTTCAGCAAGCGCTTGCGGGACTGCTTGCTCAAGTCCGTCAGCAAAAAGCTCATGGTCGCGTTGAAGACAGCTGCCTTCGAGCCAAAGTAGTGATGTGGCAGACCCGTCGAAACGCTGGCATTCTTGGCAATATCTGCCATTGTCGTCGCTGCGTATCCCTTTTCATGGATCGCTTTGATCGTTGCCATAATTATCGAGGTTTTGCGTTCCTCTTCCATTCCGACCTTAGGCATTTGCGCCGAACTCACTCCAAGATTATTTTTATTGAACGTTCAATCAATAAAAATAGTTCTTAGAACATTTCGGAGCTTTTGAAAAGTATTGCACTCAGATTTATCGTAATTAATATCTAACGGAGAGGTTGCCTTTAGTCCATCGGGTGTTTATTAGCTTTAGTGAACGAAGGAATTTGAAAATTTAATTGTCGCCTTGATAGTGTTTGGGACATGTTTTCTACACAATTCTACGGCTCTATTAAATAAATATCGAAATTGGGGAGATTTACATGAGTGTTGCTAGTGGCCTGATAAAGAAACTTTCTACTTCTGCTTCAGTACTATTACTAATCACTGGGTCAGCTCTCGCCGCAGAAGCGGAAGCCTGTAAAACTGTACGCTTCTCCGACGTGGGCTGGACAGACATCACCGCAACCACCGCCACAGCAACGTCTGTGCTGGACGCGATCGGTTACGAAACAGACGTAAAAGTACTTTCCGTTCCAGTCACTTATGCGTCTCTCGCAAACAACGATATTGATGTATTCCTCGGCAATTGGATGCCGACAATGGAAGCTGATATCGCGAAATATCGTGAAGCTGGCACCGTTGATACTGTTCAAACCAACCTGACTGGCGCCAAGTATACTTTGGCTGTTCCTAAGTATACCTATGACAAGGGTTTGAAGGACTTTGCGGACATCGCAAAATTCTCTGGAGACCTTGATGGCGAGATCTACGGCATTGAAGCAGGGAACGACGGTAACCGTCTGATCCTTGATATGATCGAGAAAAACGCGTTCGGTCTCGACAAATTCGACCTCGTCGAATCATCTGAAGCTGGCATGCTGTCCCAGGTCGCGCGTAAAACTCGCAAGAACCAGGACATCGTCTTCCTCGGTTGGGCACCGCACCCAATGAACTCCAATTTTGAGCTGAAGTACCTCACCGGCGGTGACGAGTTCTTCGGTCCAAACTTCGGCGGCGCTGACGTTCTGACCAACACCCGCGCAGGTTACTCTGCTGAGTGCGCGAACATGGGCAAATTCCTTCAGAACCTCACCTTCTCCCTACAGATGGAGAACGAGATCATGAACGGCATTCTGAACGACGGTGAAGAGCCAACAGACGCAGCAAAAGCATGGATCAAGAAGAACCCTGAGGCTCTTGATAAATGGCTTGCTGGCGTAACTACTTTTGACGGTAAAGACGGTCTTGCTGCTGCAAAGACTGCATTCGGCCTCTAAGGGTCATTACCGAGCATGAATTGAGAGGCGGATGCGATACACTCGCAGTCCGCCTCTTAGCGCATTATTCCAGAACACTCCGGCACCTGGAATAACCATTGCGCACTGGGGCAAGCTGCTTGTCGGTACCAATAATTTTGTATCCTGCCCTGCAAATGAAATGACGTTAACGCGTTGACACACAATAACAAAATCTGAGGTTTCCCGTGGAGTGGCTAACAGAGCACAAACTACCCATCGGCAAATGGGCCAAGTGGGGAGTTGACTGGCTCACCGACAATGCAAGTGGCTTTTTCGATGCGATTTCCGTTGCAATCGAATGGCTCATCGACAGTGTACTATGGGTTCTACAAGCCCCTCACCCGCTCGGCATTGTGGTCATTGCCACAGCTTTGGCCTTTGTGGTCAGAAGATCCTTCGTCTTTTCAGCGTTTGTTGCGGTGAGCCTGCTGCTCATCATCAACCAGGGCTATTGGGATGAAACCACAGAAACGCTGGCGCTGATCCTCAGCTCCACCTTTATCTGTATGTTGATTGGTATTCCTGTCGGCGTTTACTCCGCGCATCACCCTAAGTTCTTCTCATGGGTACGGCCTGTGCTGGATTTGATGCAAACAATTCCAACGTTTGTGTACCTGATCCCCGCCCTGATCCTGTTCGGACTGGGTGTCGTTCCAGGTCTGATTTCAACTGTCGTCTTCGCCTTGCCCGCATCCATTCGCCTGACCCAGATTGGTGTTGCCTCCACGCCGCAACATCTGCTGGAAGCTGGTGAAGCTTTTGGCGCGACCTATTGGCAGAAGCTCTTTAAGATCGAGCTGCCATATGCGCTGCCAAACATTATGGCTGGCCTGACGCAAACCATCATGTTGTCACTGTCCATGGTTGTGATCGCTGCCCTTGTTGGTGCGGATGGCCTTGGTGTTCCAACACTTCGTGCGTTGAACACAGTGAACATCGCTAAAGGATTTGAGGTTGGTATTGCAATCGTGCTGATTGCTATTGTGCTTGACCGTTTCTTCAAGAGCTCAGAAGAAAAGGGCAGCAAAAAATGACCAATCCTGTTGTTTCCTTCAAAAACCTTTCCATTGTTTTCGGCGATCAGCCCGACGCTGCCCTGCCCTTAATTGATGCCGGCAAAAGCCGCGCTGAAATTCAGGACCAAACCGGCCAGCTGGTTGGTGTTGCCAACGCGACCTTCGACATCCAGCAGGGCGAACTTCTCGTTCTCATGGGCCTGTCCGGTTCTGGCAAATCCACCCTGCTCCGCGCCATCAACGGCCTGAACAAGGTTTGCCGCGGCGAAGTGCTCGTTGCTGACGATGGCGAGCAGGTCAACCCAACCACTTGCTCTACCTCTCGCCTGCGCAAACTGCGCCGCGAACGTGTTGCCATGGTATTCCAGCAGTTCGGCCTGCTGCCTTGGCGCACTGTGCGAGACAATGTTGGCTTCGGCCTGGAACTCTCCGGCATTCCTAAGACCCAGCGTCTGGAACGTGTCGAAGAGCAGCTGGAACTTGTTGGTCTTGGCGGCTGGGGCGACAAATACGTGCATGAGCTTTCCGGTGGTATGCAGCAGCGTGTTGGTCTGGCGCGTGCATTCGCAACAGATGCGCCAATCCTGCTGATGGATGAGCCGTTCTCTGCACTCGATCCTCTCATTCGCAGCCGTCTGCAGGATGAGCTGCTGGAACTGCAGGAAAGATTGCACAGAACCATTGTGTTCGTGAGCCATGATCTCGACGAAGCCGCCAAAATCGGCAACCGCATCGCCATCATGGAAGGCGGTCATGTGGTGCAGATCGGTACACCGCAGGAAATCGTGAAGAAACCAGCGGATGAGTACGTTGAGTCCTTTGTCGCGCACATGAACCCACTCAACGTTCTGCACGCTGAAGACATCATGACAGACCTCTCTCAGATGAGCGCTGATGTGATCGTGAGCGTTGAAGAGATGCCAAAATGCGCAGCGAAGCAGATGATCCGCGAAGTGATTGAGATGAAGCGCCACAACGCTGGTCCAATCGCAGTTTATCGCGGAGACCGCCCGGTCGGTATCATTCGCGAACAGGAAATCATGGACTGCTTCGTTTAGGACGCAGAACATTCATCGATTCTACACAGGCGCATCTGCAAAGATGCGCCTGTTTTCGTTAACCTAAGAAATCCTCAGGCATTCATGGCCTAAGAGTTGCTATAGAAGAATAGTGCTCACTCAGCTTTCGAGTGTTTGCATAATTTGACGAGTGGAATTACAGAGAAAGACGTTTTTATTTAAAAATTTTGGATCGTGCCATGACTATTGACATTGCTCAGGAAAATCCGGGTTCACCAAAGCGGAGTTATATCCTCTTTTCTGGCGGTTCGTTCTTCGGACGCATTATGACATGGGTCACTTTGACGGTTGCTACATTGGGTATCTACCGTTTCTGGGCCATGACGGGCCTGCGTAGATCTCTTTGGTCCGCGACCCATCTGGAAGGCGATCATCTTCGCTACCATGGCACGGGCAAAGAGCTTTTCATTGGTTTCCTGATTGCTCTAGCAATCCTAATACCGTTCTATGCGCTCGGTTTCGGTCTCCAGTTCATGGGGCCTATTGCAACAATCGTTGGTTTCGGCATCATGTTTGTTGTTGGTTTTCTGCTGACACCATACGCACTATTTCGCCGCCGCAGATACCTGCTAACCCGCACAAGCTGGCGCGGCATTCGCTTCCACATGCAAGGCTCTGCTTGGCGTTATGTGGGCGTTTGGCTTTTCTGGACTATCCTGTCAGTCATTACTCTGGGCATTGCTCTACCATGGCGTATGGCAAAGCTGGACAGAATGCTGGCAGAAGCCAGTTATTTTGGAAATCAGCAGTTTAGCTATTCTGCAAAAGCGAAGAACTATTTTGATGCGTTGATACCTGTTTATGCGATCACGTTATTGCCCGTCGCATTTATCTTGATTGCGGCGATGTATACACAAGGTAAAGCCCTCGCCTTCCTACCGCTCGTAGTTCTGTTGTCTATGGTCCTCTGGCCTCTTGCCATGGCGAGAATCTTCCGTCTTCAGGCCAACTCCACAAAGATTGGTGATACCGGCTTCGAGAGTTATATCGGAGCTTCCAAGTTCTACGGCGCCTATATCATTCATGGTGTGATTGTTGGCGTGGGTATCTCAATTGTAGGTGCAGTTGGTACTCTTCTGGCTGTAACAGTTGGAGTCCAGCTAGAGCCACAGAGTGGCTTTTTCAGTCTGGCTTTCTTGCCAGTCTTTGCTCTTTATTATGGAGTGCTTCTGTTCGCCAACATGATGGTCCTTCAAGTCATGTTGTTTGAGTGGAAGATGAGCAGCATGGTGGTCATCAACGCCCACAGCGTAAAGGATGCGATTGCTGCTGGTGATCTGGAAAATGCAGTTGGCATGGGGCTTGCTGATACGCTTGATGCAGGGTTTGAAGTGATCTGACCATGAAGTTACTGCTTGGAAACGCTGAGTTCTTTGATGGCACGTCTGCAGCTGTACGCAACTGTCAGATCTGGTTTGACTATGATGAGATGGTCCTGACAGATCTGGCAGGCGATCAGGAATATGCGCGCTGGTCCGCGGCAAAACTGCTCTGTGATTGGACATCTCAAACCGCCATGGTGGTAGAGCTGAACAAGCCAACAAGCACTGCTTACGTCAAAATCACGAATACAGAGACCGCGCAATCCGTTGAGCGCAAAATTCGTTTAGTAGCGGGGCTTCCAAAGCGTGAAAACACAAAGAAAATTGTGTTTGGCAGCTTGGCATCCATCGCCCTGATTGCGCTTGCGCTGATTTACTTTTTACCTGCGTTTTCCAAATACGCGGTTCACAACGTGCCGAGGTCCTGGGAAGCGGAACTTGGCAAGAGCGTTGAAGAAACACTGATCCCGGCTTTGAGTGAAGAGAAAATCTGTAAAGCCTCAACGGGTCAGGCCGCTTTGGAGCAAATGGCAAAGCGCCTCACAAAGGGTATGGATTTGCCGTTTGACCCGGTGATGACAGTGGTTGAAAGCAAGATACCTAATGCTTTCGCCCTTCCTGGTGGCAGGATCACCATTCTCTCCAACACGTTGGAGGTGGTTGATAGTCCTGACGAACTGGCCGCCGTGCTGGCGCATGAGCTTGGCCATGTCAAACACCGTCACTCCATGCAGCAGCTGATAAACGTGGCGGGCACGGGAATCGTCTTTTCCATGTTCATCGGAGACTTCACCGGCGGCAGTATCGTTGCCAGTGTTGGGGAGTCTATGCTCGACAGCTCTTACTCCAGAGACATGGAGCGTGAAGCCGATCTTTTCGCTGTTCAGATGCTGGAAAACGCAGGCGTAGATTCCACCGGGCTCGCGAGCTTCCTTGAAAAGATCGCAGCAGAGCACAGTGAAGCCAATGCTCTCACACAGGCTCTGGGCTTCCTCTCCAGCCATCCGCCAACACAAGAACGCGTGAATACGCTGAATGAGCTTGCCGACCCTGGGGCAAAGAAGACGCCCGTTCTCAGTGAATGGCAATGGGAAAGCTTGAAGAATATCTGCTCTGAAACCGCAGAGTTAAGCGCTTAAATTGCGTGGCTGGGAACCAGTTTCCCAGCCCCAAAGTACTCTTAATCCAACAGCTTCCCAAGTCGTACGGCAGTCTTCCCAACCAGCAACCGGCGACTTGGCATAATCAGCACGCAGTTGTCATGCGGTGTTGCAACTGGCGTTTTTCCATCCGTCGCAATCACAGTTCCTTTCTCGGCAATGACCTCCATCCCAAGGTAATCATCGTTGAAACGGAAGTTTTTATGCTGAACCGTAACAGGTGCCACGATTTCTATTGTTTTTTGCGGAACCAGTGGCGGCTGTTCTGCAAGAAACGCCTCACCAAAATCAGCAGGCACACACTCTGTTGCACGCAGGAAACGAATAGACGCTGCAATAGCACGAGGCCCAGCCGCAGCTTCCCAATGTTGCCCTGCCTCCAGCAACAGCGCAGCCTTGGGGCTCATTGCGTCGCCAAATCCATCATAATCACGCAATCGCTTGCCTTCCTCATGGCCGGAATCGCAGATGATCCATTCAGGATCAGCTACTTGCTTGGCTAACGCACGGCCTTTCTCCTGATCGCCAGCAAGCATAAGCGGCGGATTCTTGTGCTGCATGCTATGCAAGTCCAGCAGGTAATCTACGGTATCGACAACAGGACGCACTTCGCGTGCTCGTTCCAGCTCGCGCGTCACTTCCGGGCCATTCAGCGAACAGTTTTGCCAAACGCGGTTGAAATCCTGATCCAGATAACGCGAAGCGGTTGGGTCATTCCGGTCAAACGAGTTGTAAGCCGCCACATTTATAAAAGCGAAGCTCAGCTTGCCGCGCACAGGCCGAACTTCCTGCTTGAACAACCAATCCAGAGCAACCGCACCACACGGCTCATTGCCATGCACCAGCGCAGAAATCATCACATGCGGGCCGGCAGTGCCGGAATCAAATGTGGTGATCCAATCCACTCCGGTATTGCCGACTTTGTAGGGCAGGATATCGGGAAAATCGATTTCGATAGGGTAAGCTGTACTTTCAATAATCATGGCAATGGTCCTTGAAAAGTATAGGTCACACCAGCCAAACAACCATATCTAGGCTGGTGTTGAATATGGGTCCTCAATCTCAAAGGCGCGCGTGAACTCAATGAATTTTCTGGCGATTGGCGTGCTTGGTGTCGTTGCGGGCAGTATAAAGGCGTTGAGGTAGGAGATGCGCGGCTTAAACGGCAGAAAAACCAGCGTTTCTGGATGGTTTCGCGCCACAGGAAACGGGTTGAGGACGCTGACACCAACACCTGCATGCACCAGCTCACTCACGGAGACGGCGGTAGAAGATTCGGCAACAATATTAGGCCGAATTCCCCGTTCCGCAAACATGCGCTCCAAAATCGCTCGCACAGGAAACCTTCGTGTGAGGGCGACAAAATCTTGCCCATCGAAGTCCTCAGGCTCAATAAATGCTTTGCTGGCAAGGGGATGATCCCGATGCAAAACCGCATGTGCAATGGCAGAGCGCAGCGGTTCCAGGGTTAATCCAGCGTGTTTGGATAACCCGTCGGTAATCCCCAAATCGGCATGCCCTTCAGCCACATGATTGCGAACATCCGAGGATGTACCAATCTCCAACTCAACCTTCTGCCCCGGATAAGCCTTGATGAAAGCAGCCATCACGCCCAGCAAAAAGCGGTGTGAGATTGTTGGCGGCGCAGCAAGGCGCAGCGGCTTGCTGCTGTGCTGAGAAACGAAGGTCTCGTTCTCAATCCCCGCCAACATCTCAAAAACAGCCTCAAGCTTCTCATTCAGCGCCAAAGCATCAGAGGTTGGCACAAGCCGACCGCTCTCCCGATTAAACAGTGTTTTACCGAGACGTTCCTCCAGATGCTTGATCGCGCGGCTCACTGCTGGCTGCGAAATACCGAGGCGAGCAGCAGCGGCAGTTGTTTTGCGAACGCTGATAACAGCGCGTAAAACTTCAAACTCTCGCAGGCTGAGACGGGGGCGTGTAGGGGTATCTGACATAGTTCTATGCGTTTTGATTATAAAATTTTGAATGACAATGTTGAAAACACATACTACGGTTTAAGTCAACCGCGAAGCTCTACCGGTGATTTGCCCGTTTTGGCAGAAGCACACTCATATAAAGAAGCAGCGGCATTGTTACTGGGCGAATGAATTTTAATCGCCAGAGGGAACGAAAATTTTGAGAGGGGAGCAGCAATGATTAAGCTGCACAAATGGCTTGCTGGAACAGCAAGTGCCATGTTGCTTATGGGTGGAATAGCGTCTGCTGAAGACCTGACAATCGGCTTGTCTTCAGAGCCGAGCGCGATTGACCCGCACTACCATAATCTGGGTCCGAACAATATGATTGCCTATCATATGTTTGACCGGCTTATTCACCAAAACGAAAAACAGCAGCTACAGCCTGGCCTCGCAACCAGCTGGAAGCCAATTAACGCCACCACATGGGAACTGAAACTGCGTGAAGGCGTCGTGTTCCATGATGGCAATCCGTTTAATGCGGATGACGTGGTGTTCTCATTTGAGCGCGCACCAAATGTGCCAAACTCACCATCCAGCTTTGCCACATACACCAAAGGCAAAACGGTCAAAAAGATTGATGACTACACAGTCCATATCGTGACTGAAAAGCCTTATCCGCTTGTTCCTAATGACATTTCAACCGTCAGTATCATCTCTGTAGAAGCCGGAACGGACGCGACAACCGAGATGTACAACTCCGGCAAGGCAACCGTTGGCTCCGGCCCATACAAATATGCTGAGTACGTGCCGGGTGATCGCATTGTTTTGGAGGCAAACCCTGATTACTGGGGTGCAAAGCCAAAATGGGACAAGGTAACCTTCAAGCCAATCAAATCCGGCCCGTCTCGTGTGGCTGCTTTGTTGGCAGGTGATGTTGATCTGATCAACGGCGTCCCAACAACAGACATTGAAGTGCTAAGCAGCAACGACAAAGTCTCCTTGTGGCAGGGGCCATCCAACCGCGTCATCTATCTGCATCTGGACCATGACCGCGACGACAGTCCATTCGTGAAAGCCATGGGCGGCGGCGCGATCAAAAACCCGCTGAAAGACCAGCGTGTTCGTGAGGCGATCTCCAAGGCCATCAGTCGTGATCTGATCGTTGAACGCGTGATGGAAGGCGTAGCCGTCAAAGCAGGTCAGCTTCTGCCAGATGGCTTCTTTGGTGTCAGCGAAAACCTGAAGCCGGTTGAGTATGATGCAAAGGGTGCGAAAGAATTGCTTGCAGCTGCCGGTGTTGGTGATGGCTTCGAACTGCGCATCCACGGCCCGAATGACCGTTACATCAACGATGCCAAGATCGTGGAAGCTATCGCACAGATGCTTAACCGCGTTGGCATCAAAACCGATGTGGAGACCATGCCGCGGTCTGTCTACTTCAAGCGCGCATCTCGTGGTGGTCCAAACAACACGCCCGAGTTCTCAATGGTTCTCGTGGGGTGGGGCGCTGGTTCTGGCGAAGCATCCTCACCACTCCGCTCTCTCATCCATACCTACGATAAGAGCCAGGGGTTCGGCTCTTCCAACCGTGGCCGCTACTCCAATGCTGAAGTGGACGCCATGATTGAAGAAGCTCTGGCAACTGTCGATGATGAAAAGCGTCAGGATCTGCTCGCAAAAGCAACTGAAATCGCCATCAACGATCAGGCGATCATTCCGCTGCATTATCAGGTGAATACGTGGGCGACCCGCAAGGGCCTAGAGTACCTGCCTCGCACGGATGAATACACCCTGTCCTGGGGCGTATCCGCTGAGTAATCGCATGCAAACAAAAGACCGGCATAGCGCTTATGCCGGTCTTTTTCTTTTCTAAGGCCAGCACTCACCTTAATTATTTCAATGGGTTGGCTTTACCTGCGAAAGATTTAAAGACATGTCTGTCTTCGTTCTCAGACGCCTGATGCAAAGTGGCATAGTCATGATTGCTATGTCCGTCATTGTGTTCTTTGGCGTGAATGTGGTGGGGGACCCCATCGATATGCTGGTCGCACCGGATGCGGATCAGGCCGAGATTGAGCGCGTCATCCGCGACTTCGGCCTCGATAAGCCCGTGTGGCAGCAATATACGGTCTTCGTCAGCAACGCCTTCAAAGGAGATCTGGGCACCTCCTTTATCTTTGGTGAGTCAGCGCTCAAGCTTATTGTAGAGCGGATGCCTGCCACGCTGGAACTCGCCTTCATGGCGCTCCTCATGGCGGTTGTCATTGGCATTCCGTTAGGTCTTTACGCGGGTCTACGCCCCAACGCCATCTCCTCACGCCTCATCATGAGCGGCTCAATTCTGGGCTTTTCACTGCCCACATTTTGGGTTGGCATCATGATGATCATGCTCTTCGCCGTGATGCTAGACTGGGTGCCCGCTACAGGGCGTGGAGACACCATCTCGGTGCTCGGCATGCAGGTCTCGTTCCTCACCGCAGATGGCTTGTCTCACATTGTTCTACCGGCACTCAATCTCGCGCTCTTAAAAATCTCGCTGGTGATCCGCTTGACACGGGCAGGGGTGCGGGAAGTGATGCATATGGATTTTATTAAATTCGCTCGCGCCAAAGGTCTCTCTGCCAACCGCATTGTTATGGTGCACCTGTTCAAGAACATCATGATCCCCGTGGTTACAGTCCTTGGCTTGGAATTCGGCTCTCTCATTGCTTTTTCGGTAGTTACAGAAACCATCTTCGCATGGCCCGGCATGGGTAAGCTGCTCATCGATGCCATTCAGCAGCTAGATCGCCCGATCATCGTGGCCTATCTGATGATTATCGTGGTGCTCTTCGTCGTCATCAACCTCATTGTTGACATCCTCTACTCCATTTTGGACCCGCGAGTGCGGCTTCAGGATGCGGCGAACTAAGGGGCATCTCATGACCATAGAAACAAGCCTCAAACCACCGCGAAAGCAGCTCTTCTCTGGCGATACTCCCATGAGCCGCTTCCTCTCAGAGTTTGTTGAGAGCAAAGTTGCCGTCGTCGCTGCGCTCCTACTGTTCACGATCATTATGGCAGCACTGTTCGCCCCATGGATCACCCCGCAAAACCCTTATGACCTAGCCCAAGTCAGCGTGCTGGATGCACGCATGGAGCCAGGAGAGCAAAGCTTTGACGGGTACACCTTCTGGCTCGGCACAGATGGGGCAGGGCGTGACCTCTTCTCTGCGATCCTCTACGGCTTGCGCATTTCGCTCTCTGTTGGTGTCACCAGCGGCATCATCGCACTCATCATCGGCATGTCCGTCGGTCTGATCGCAGCTTATGTTGGAGGCCGTACAGAAACCTTCATCATGCGTATCGTAGACCTGCAGCTTTCCTTCCCAGCCTCTCTGGTTGCTTTGATGTTGCTGGCATTGATGGGCAAAGGCGTCGACAAAATCATCCTCGCCCTCGTTGTCGCGCAATGGGCCTACTACGCCCGAACGGTGAGGGGAACAGCCCTTGTTGAACGTGGGAAGGAGTACGTGGAAGCCGTCACTTGCCTTGGCCTTAGTCATGCCCGCGTGCTCTTCCTGCACATCATGCCAAATTGTCTGCCGTCACTCATTGTGGTTGGAACGGTTCAGACCGCCCACGCCATTGCGCTGGAAGCAACCCTGTCGTTCCTCGGTGTTGGTCTGCCACAGACAGAACCATCTCTCGGCCTGCTCATTGCCAATGGCTTTGAGTACGTGATTAGCGGCAAATACTGGATTTCAATCTTCCCCGGCATAGCCCTGCTTGTCACCGTGGTTGCCATCAATCTGGTGGGCGATCAGTTGCGCGATGTCCTCAACCCGCGCCTGAGGAAGTGAGGACAAAAATGAACACGCCAAACACACTCACAGTCAAAAACCTCAAAACCCACTTCTTCACCAAGGCAGGTGTTGTCAAAGCCGTTGATGATGTCAGCTTCTCCGTCAAACCCGGTGAAATCCTCGGTCTCGTTGGTGAGAGTGGCTCTGGCAAAACCGTGACGGGTTTCTCGCTGATCGGTCTGGTGGACGAACCGGGCAGGGTGGTTGGTGGCTCGATCCTCCTCAATGGAGATGATCTGGCCAGAAAAGACGAAAAACAGTGGCGCGAGCTGCGAGGCAAGACGATCGCCATGATCTTTCAGGACCCCATGATGACCCTTAATCCCGTCTTGCGCATCGACACGCAGATGATTGAGGCTATTCAGGCCCACGAGGACATATCCAAACAAGCGGCCAGAGAACGCTGCCGTGAAGCGTTCGTCCGCGTCGGCATCGCTTCACCGGATGAACGCCTCACGTCCTACCCGCACCAGTTCTCAGGCGGCATGAGACAGCGTGTGGCCATCGCCATCGCATTATTGCACGAGCCAGATCTGATCATCGCCGATGAACCAACAACGGCGCTGGACGTCACCATTCAGGCACAGATCCTCTACGAGGTCCGCAAGTTGTGTTCCGAGACCGGCATGTCCCTCATCTGGGTCACGCATGATCTGGCCGTCATCAGCGGTTTGGCAGATAGGATTGCCGTTATGTACGCTGGGCGGATTGTAGAGCAGGGCAGCATTGATGAGGTGCTGGACGCACCGCTGCACCCCTACACCAAGGGCCTCATTGAATCTGTCCCAAGCCGAAACAAACGCGGCGCCAAACTCTACCAGATCCCCGGCATGACACCCTCTTTGCTCAACTTGCCCGCTGGTTGCGCCTTTTCCAGTCGTTGCTCGGCAAAACAGAGTGATTGTCTGGTCGCCACGCCAGAGATCACGCAGTTAGGAGAGGAAAGGCAAGTCCGTTGCTTCCATCCTGTAAAGCAGGAGGAAATGGCATGACGCTTCTGGAAACTCCGGTCATCGAGCTGCAAGGCGTCTCCAAGCGCTTCACCAAAAAGCTGGACCTTGCTGAGAAAACACTTCGTTTCTTCGGTTCCAGTCTTAAGGAGCAGGTGGTTCACGCGGTCGATGATGTCTCGCTCAGCATTGCACCGGGCGAAGTGGTTGGTCTTGTTGGCGAAAGCGGCTGCGGAAAATCCACGCTGGGCCGCGTCGTGGCAGGCATCCATGAGGCCAGCAACGGCACCGTTCAGTTCCATGGAGACAACGTCAAACAGCTCTCCGGTGCGGATGCCAAAAATGCCCAACTGAAGGTGCAGATGATCTTTCAGGACCCCATGTCCTCTCTCAACCCACGCAAACGGGTGAATGAGATCATCGGGGAAGCCCCGCGTGTCCATGGCCTTGTCTCAAAGGCAGAGCTCTCCGACTATGTGGACCAGATGCTTCTCCGCGTCGGCTTAGATCCAGATTTCAAAACCCGCTACCCGCATCAGTTCTCCGGCGGACAGCGTCAACGCATCGGCATCGCCCGCGCCTTGGCCGTAAACCCGGAATTCCTTGTCTGTGATGAGTCCATTGCAGCGCTGGATGTGTCCATTCAGGCGCAGGTCATCAACCTTTTCATGGACTTGCGGGCACAGCTCGGCCTCACTTATCTGTTCATCAGTCATGATCTCGGCGTAGTGGAGCACCTCTCGGACCGTGTGGTGATCATGTATCTGGGCCGCGTAGTTGAGATTGCAAAAACGGATGAACTCTTCTCCAAGCCCAACCACCCCTACACGCAGGCCCTGCTGCGCGAAGTCCCGCGCATTGACGCCCGCAAACAGGTGTATGAGCCGATCAAAGGCGAAATCCCGTCACCTCTTGCACCACCAGGCGGATGTCATTTCCATCCGCGCTGTCCATTTGCCACCAAACGATGCTCAGAGCAGCAGCCAACCCTGAGGGAAATTGCTCCCGGCCATGTCTCTGCCTGTCACCTTAATGATGCCTAGTTAAACCAAAAACATTTGAGAGAAACACATTGCCCCAATCCATCGAAAACGTGCTGAACATCCATCGACCCATAGAGCTGACCAACCCGCTGGTGGTGGATTCTCCTCATTCCGGAGAGATCTACCCCGCGGACTTCCGCCCCTGTGTGCCCGCCAGCCGCTACAAATGCGCAGAAGACAGATACGTCCACGAACTCTTTGAAAAAGCAGCTGAAACCGGTGGCGTCTACCTCGAGGCGCTCTTCCCTCGCATCTATATCGATCCAAATCGACGTGCCGACAACATTGACCCGGCTACCATCAAAGGCTGGACACGAGCTGCAAAACCAGATTTCCGCAGTGACCTTGGCAAAGGCCTCATCTGGACAGAAGCCCCACCCACCAGCGGTCCGCTTTATGACCGTGAACTGAGCGTTGCGGAGATCGAGAACCGCATAGATGCCTATTACACACCCTACTACGACGCACTCACGCGCCTGATGGAACAAGCCCATGCGCGTTTCGGTGTGGCCTATCACCTGGACTGCCACAGCATGCAGGCGGTCTCCACAGTCATGCACGAAACTGGAGCAGGCGAAAAAAGGCCAGACATCACCCTCAGCGATCGGGATGGCACCACCTGCGACCGCGAATACATCTACACAGCTTGGGATATCCTCACAAACCTTGGCTATGAGGTGAAGATCAATGATCCCTACAAAGGCGCGGAACTGGTCATCCACACAGGCCGCCCCCAACAAGGCTGGCACTCCCTCCAGATCGAAGTCAGCCGCGGCCTCTACATGAGCGAAATAACACTCGAAAAGTACCCGAACTTCAACAACCTCCAACAAGACCTGGGAGTCTTCCTGAATCGCCTCTCCGAGTTCACAAAACAAAAAATCCAGCAGCCCGTTTAACTTAACAAACTTTGTAGAGCGGAATTAGGAGATATAGCGCGGCAATCACAATGGAAAAATATGGTGCACCCGATAGGATTCGAACCTATGGCCTCTGCCTTCGGAGGGCAGCGCTCTATCCAACTGAGCTACGGGTGCCTGTGTCGGGCGTAGGTGCCCTTGAGGTGTTGTAGTCTTTACCCGATCCTAAGCCGCGCTGCAATGCGCCAATTACAACAACCCTCGAAAATGTGGAAAGGCACAGGAAGAGCCTAACCCTCCCGCAAGATACCCAGTGGTGTCAGGTGGTTATCCCAGCTGACGCCGGCGCTCTGGCTGATAATCTGGGCCACACCATCCTCGGTTCCGCCAAAGCTGATGGCGCCGTTTCCGTCAGTAATAGCAAAGCTTTCCTCGTCCAGCGGAGCCACACCACAGCCATCTGCAACCTGGTGGAAACCGATGAAGGACCGCTGCGCCACATCCCAGTACAGGATTTTACCGCCACGCGGACAGGAGGCTGCAATCACGTCGCCGGAGCGGTTCATCTCCACGCTGCCAACATAGTTCTGCAGGCCCTTGGTAAGCTCCAGTGGCATCTCCAGAGCTGTAGCGGCCTTATCAAGCCCCAGATGCACCATCAGCGGAGGCGTCGCATCCTTCGCACCCTGAAACTGCCCGCCAACCCACACATCACCATTGCCGTCAAAGCTCATGTGGCGCAGGGAGAGCTGGTGCAAATCAGAGCCAAGTGCCTGTTTGGCAAGCAGATCACCTGTTGCAGTGTCAATGAAAGCCACAGTGGGCTTCATCGTGTCCAGGTTCAGCTTCTCACGCCCCATGTCAGGGTGAGTTTCAATCCCGCCATTGGCAACAACAAGCTGCGAGCCATCGGGTGACATCAGCAAATCATGCGGACCAACACCATAGCTCTCGAACTCGCCGATCCGCTTTGGCTGGTCACCGGAAACATCATAGACGCCGATCACACCGCGCACGTTGGCAAAGTCATTTTCAGGCGCATAGGCCAAACGGCCATCAGGTGAGAACACCCCGTGTCCATAGAAATGACGATTTTCAGGTGACGTGAAAACAACCGGCTCTCGTGCACCTGTCAGGTCTGCAAGCACCGCAAAAGTCTCGGGCCGCCGCGCGAAAGACAGCAGGCGCATGGAGTTGCGGTCAAAGGATATGGCATGCCCGCGATCCGGCAACGCTGTCTGGTACAGCACCTCGCCATCTTCGCTAAACACAGCAAGAGCATAACTGCCCGTTGGTGTACGCAAAGCACTGGCAAACAGTTGCAGGTCTGCGGCCTCAGTAAAAGGCAGGCCATTGGCAAAAGCCAGAGAACTGCTGGCGCTTAAAGCAACACCAGAAGCAGCAAGACCCGTTAAAAACTGCCGTCTGCTCAGAGCAAGGGGCTTAATCGCCATCAAGCGCATTAAAGCCTCCTGCAAGGCCAACGTAGCCAGCAAGGTCTTCTGCCATCACAACTTTAATGCCATCGATAATGGTGATCAGATAACGCAGTTGCTCACGCACTTCCGGCTCTTTGCCAGTGTCCTGAAGTGGTTTTGGCAAGTTCGCAAGCACACGCTGCGCATTGGAAAACTCAAAGTTCAGCGAGCTTTCCACCCAGTCCTGCTCGTCTTCCAGCACCTTTGCGTAGCCACCTGCATTCAAAGCGCCTTGCAAACCCGCAAGGCTGGCTGAAAGGTAGGTGACAGCATTACCGCTGCGGGCAAATGGCGCCTTCTTTGGGTTGGCTTTCTTCTCGGTCTTGCCAAGCACAACAAGCAGATACTGGTCTTTGTCGACAATCAGACCCGTGGTGATGGCATTGAACACCATCTCCGCAGCTTCTTTGTGGGTGTGCACCACACCGCCACCTTTGGTTGGCTCCAGAAGCACCTTGGAAAAACCGTCAGGATCAGCCCATTCGGCTTCAAGCTCCAATCCGGCACCAACCAGATTGATGCTGATGCTCTCGGCATAATCGCAAAGGTAAACAGCGTCCTTGCCAGAACCAAGCGTCAAAGTGCCATCACTGGCATAAGAGATGCGTTCAAGAGCAGTCAGCCCTTGCAAGGCAACGCTTTTGACAGAAAGAGAGGCTGGGTCGCGAACAGTAGGGTCCTGTTTGGCAACCACCTTATTGATCTGGCGGCGAACCACACCGCGACTGTCCGGCAAAAAGGCGAGCCGTTGAGCAAGGTTGTCCTGCGCCATTGGCCCATAGCGTAAAAAGTCAACGCCAGCGAGTGCGGCAACGGATTTGCTGAAAGCCGCATTAAAGGCAGTGGTGCTTTCAGTTGTGGAACTGGTGCACAAATCACCAGTTCGCTTCTCAAGGTCGGTCTGCGCGCTGACAAGCTGTTTGGTCGCCGGGCGAATATACTGCTCTACGCTGGAGCGCGGGAACTGAGCATAGTCAGTGGTATCTGCCGCAAAAGAGGGCGTAGAGACAACAATTGCCGAGGCAACGGCCAGGCTGAGAGTGACAGCACGCTTAAACTGCATCAAAGAGACTCCAGGAACCGGATCAGATTAGCTCGATCCTTAGCAGGCATTTCAACTACACGGGTTTTGGCAGCGTCTGCTTCACCGCCGTGCCACAGCACAGCTTCCAGCAGGCCACGTGCACGTCCATCGTGCAGGAAGAACCTGTGATTATTGACAGTTTCTGTCAGTCCAATACCCCAAAGCGGCGGTGTTTTCCATTCATTTCCGCTGGCAGAACCTGTTGGACGACCATCAGACAAACCTTCGCCCATATCGTGCAACAGCAGGTCTGTATAAGGCCAGATCAGCTGGAATTGATGCTCCGGGTTTTCAGCTGTGCGGCTGGTGACATATTTAGGCGTATGGCAACTTGCACAGCCTGTCTCGTAAAATACCTTTTTACCAGCAAGCACTTGGGCGTCATTCGCATCACGACGCGCTGGCACGGCAAGGTTTTGAGAATAGAACACCACAAGGTCCAGAACCGGGTCAGGCGCTTCTGAAACACCAAGATGCGCCTGCTCGCCATGCGCTTGCTCAAAGCACGCAGTCTGGGCTTCGGTGCAGTCTCCATAACTGCGCAGGTCATACGGTGTCGAAATGCCGATATCGCCTGCAAAAGCACCAGCAGATTGAGATTGCACGGTGGCGTTCAGCGCTTTCCAGCCAAAGCGGCCAACCTGCTTGGTGTCAGGGTCAGCAGGGTTCACCCAGCTTACTCGGCCAGAAATGCCATCACCGTCAGCATCCTCCGGATCAGCCTGAGAGGTGATGTCGGTGTCTGCAATCGCTTCCAGCAGGCCAAGGCCAATCATTGGCGGCGCAACACGAGCCGAAATCAGCGCATGCTCAGACATCGGTCCATAAGCCAGATTCTCAATGGTGTAGGTTGGCTTGCGTAAAGAGGCGGTCTCACCTTCAGAAAGATCAATCTTGATCTCTTCATAGGTGATTTTCATCTCGCCTTCTCCGGGAACGCCAGGCACGCCAAAGTTCTGCAGCTGGCCACCATAGGTCGGCTCGGGAAGGAGAGGCACTTCACCGCTCTCAATCAGAGCCCGCTCTTCCGGCGTGGAAGGGGCAACTGAGAGGCGCATGAAGATGGAAACTGGGCGTTCGTCATCAACCGGCGGGCGACCGCGCCCTGCTTTCGGGTGACAGCTTTCGCAGGCGCGGGCATTAAACAGAGGGCCAAGACCGTCAGAGGCGCGTGTAGAACTCGGGGTCGACACCCAAAATTTCTGGAACAGGCTCTCACCCAAACGGAAGTCCTGATGCTGCTCGAAAGGGAGGTTGGCGCTTGGGTAGGTAAAGACAGCGCGATTGAGAGGCTTCCGGGTCGTTGTTTTTCCCGCTTGCATAAACTCAAAATTTTCAGCTTTGGAGAAATCAGTCGGTGCCTTCAAAACCCGGCTGACTTTCGCTTTATCCCCGTCACTGAAATCGGTTCGCTGGTTCAGATCAACAGCAGAAGCGGCGGGAATGAGGAAGCTGGTAAAAGCGGCGGTAGTGGCTATCACTCCTGCACGACGGCGAAGTGTGGCTGGAACCATTCCTGGCATAACGGGTGCCTGTATTTACATAGGCCTTCGCAAAAACGCTAAAACACGCAAATGAACGCACATAACAACGCAAACAAAAGGCGAGGGGGATAAGTCCCGCACGAGGTGTCTCGTGCGGGACTGGATATCTTATTCGAATACTGCAGAAGGGTTGTCGAGGCTGTCGGAGCCTTCGAATGCAATATTTTCCAGCTTCAGCACCTGAACAGCACGCTGAATGGAAGATGTCTGGTCAACCAGGCTATCGATAGCAGCCTGTACCACTGCGTTACCCTCTGTGTTTCCTTCACCAATCATCTGGTCGTAGGATTCAGTGGTTTCAGCGCGGGTTTTCATGGCTGTAAAGGTGCCGAGGGAAGCATTCAGCTTGCCTTCCAACTCAGTTGAAACAGCGGAATCTGCCTTTGCAAGCAAGTCCTTAAGGGAAGCGCCTTCAACAACAGAACCGTCAACGCGGGTGTATTTACCCTGGAATACGTTGTTGATGCCAACCACGTCGTTGTAGTGAGACATGTGGGTGTTGTCAGAGAAGCAGTCATGCTCTTCTTCAGGATCGTTCAGCATCAGGCCAAGCTTCATGCGCTCACCAGCCAGTTCACCGTAAGACAGGGAACCCATGCCGGTCAGGATGGTTGCGATGCCTGCAGCTTCGCCTTTGTCAGCCAGCTCTTTACGTGCTGCGCCGTCGGTTTTCCATGCTGCAACCATCTCTTCCAGATCGGTGATAAGCAGCTTCGTTGCAGCCTGAAGGTAGTCTGCACGGCGCTCACAATTGCCGCCGGTGCAATTTGCAGCGTCGAAGTCAGAAGCAGGACGGTTGCCAGCACCTTTCCCCGTTCCGTTCAAATCTTGTCCCCACAGCAGGAATTCAATTGCGTGGTAACCGGTCGCAACGTTTGCTTCCACTTCACCAGCTTCCTGAAGCTGTTCAGCAAGCAGCGCAGGGGTGATTTCAGTGGCGTCGATTTCTTCGCCAGCAACAGTCAATTTGGTGTTTGCAATGATGTTTGCTGCGTAAAATGGGTTCTCTTCGGACTCATTGCCGTAAGCACCATCAACGTAGTCGATCAGACCCTCGTCAAGCGGCCAGGCGTTGACCTTGCCTTCCCAGTCATCAACGATCGCGTTACCAAAGCGGTAAACTTCTGTCTGCTGGTATGGGTTACGAGCTGCAATCCATGCGCGGCGTGCGGCCTTCAGGTTGTCTTCAGTTGGCTCTGCGACAAGCGCGTCCACTGCACCCTGAAGGGTCTTCGCAGTTGTCAGAGAGTCTTCAAACGCTGCCTGGGCGATGTCGCCGTAGGTTGCAAGAACGTCAGAAGGAGTTGCAGCGACAGCAACAGTAGAAAGGCTGCCGAGTGCTACAGTGCCGAGCAAAGCGCCACGGATAAAGCTCATTGTAATCCCCTTAAATGTGCAGTGAATTCGCCTCGCGCTGCGAGCGGAAAATCCGGGCTGCACGAATTCAGTTTGCCAAATGTTGTCACGCCCTAAAGCGTGAGAAAACTGCGGCTATTTCATATTCCTGACTATTGTTGTCAAGTTTAAAAACGTGCACTTTCAGTAGTTTAGAGTATTTCTAAATATGAGTTTCAGTTGCAACTTATTGTCATTAAAAGCTTTTCCGCACTTTTGCAGTTGCAAATCATTCGCATAAATAAATGGGATAATATTGGGAAAATACGCGAATCCCCCGCTCAACTGTTACCGTTTGTTTGGCATATCTTGACTTCGCAGCACCTATGCGCTCTTACGGAACCTTCTTCAGGTACATTGCATTTAATTGGCATCAATCAGCCAGTCTGTCTGCACCAACAACGATAAGAACAGGGTATGGCAGCTCGATTAAACACGCTTGCTCAATTGATACTTCGTGGCTGGAAAGCAAACGCATTTCGCTTGCTGCTGGTTCACTATGCCTTTGTTTTTCTCGGTGCAGTTGCAATCACACCTATTGTTGCTGGTATCGGCAACTTCGTTATTGGCCTTTCCGGCAATGCAGTGCTGGCCGATTATGAGATCGCGTCTTTCTTTCTGTCGCCGATTGGGCTGCTCGGTGCGTTCTTCTTTGTCGTCGTCTTCATCGCCATGGCACTGCTTGAGCAGGTTGCTCTGCTCGCGGTGCTGGACAGGCAGGAAAGCGCGTTCCCTGCTGCACGGAATGCTCTGTTCTCAACGCTCAGCATGTTCCCCCGCCTTGGTATGTTTACATGGCGGCTGACACAGCGATTGGTGATGGCAATGATCCCGGGTCTTGTCATTATCGCACTGAGTATACTAATCTTTTTGCAGGAGCATGACTTCAGCTACTACCTCCAGTTTCAACCCGTTGAGTTCTGGATGGCTGCCTTCTTCATCGGAATTGGGGTGGCACTGGTTATCGTTATGCCACTCTATGCCATCCTCGTCTGGGGTTTGTCTTTGCCGCTCGTGGTGCTGAGAGATCATCCTGTTGGCTCCGCCTTTTCGCGGGCCCGGTTCCTCTCGCGTGGCCTCCGTCCTGTCTTTGCAGGTGCCGTCTCGCTGTGGTTGCTTCTGGACATCCTCATCCATGCGTTCTTCCTGATCTCGCTGGAACTGATCGGCTCCTACGCCATTTCGTTTGGGGAGAATTCCCCCGAGACATTGGCAGCGATCCTGGGCAGCCTCGTCGTGCTTCTGTTGGTCGGCAATACGCTGATCAGTGGCGTCATGTCTGGCACTATGGCATTGCTTTTCAAGGCAGCTTTGTTCGTTGCCGATGGAAAGGGGCACACGTTCTCTGAGGTGCCGCATACGCCAAAGCTGGAGAGTAAGTGGGCCAACCCACTGACACCTATGCGCCTTGCCGCTCTCATTGGAGTGGTCGGAACCATCGTGGTGCTGACAGGGACGTATTGGGTCTCAGCCGATCTGCCGCAAAAAGATGTCCTGATCATCGCCCACCGCGGGGCCTCCGCCCACGCGCCGGAAAACACCATAGCAGCGCTGGAGCGAGCAATTGAGGACAAAGCCGACTGGATTGAAGTCGATGTTCAGGAAGCCGCAGACGGCTCCGTGGTCATCGCCCACGACAGCGACTTCATGCGCCTCATCAGCAAGCCAGCCAATGTCTGGGACCTGACACTGGAGGAAATCCAGGCTCTCGATGTGGGCGGATGGTTTGGGATGGAGTTTCAGGGTGAACGCGTCCCAACGCTTCGCGAGGCGCTTGAGATTGTGAGGGGGAAGGCAGTTCTCCTCATCGAGCTCAAATATTATCCCCGCAGCCGCAACGAACACCTCGAAAATGAGGTCGCACGCATCATCACGCAGGCTAACATGGAAAACGACATAGCAATCATGTCGTTAGAGCGATCAGCCCTCACAAGAATGCGAAAATTAGAACCAAATTGGAACATCGGCCTTCTTACCGCCACATCTATCGGTAATTTCTCCGAACTCAAAGGAAACTTCGTAGCCGTCTCCTCCGCCTCCGCCTCTTTGAACTTCATAAGAAGAACACAAGAGACCAATAAGCAGGTTTTTGTCTGGACGGTTAACAATCCGTCTACAATGTTGCGCTACATCTCCATGGGTGTAGATGGAATTATCACGGATGATCCTGCACTGGCGCGTAACACCCTGGAAGAATATAAAGAAATGAACCAGTTCGAGCGGTTATTACTTCATACTTCTGTCCTGTATAATCTGAGCTTGAACTGACACTTAGACCGTAAGAATCTAGTATATGCCGTATCTTCTAGTAGTGTTTATGGGCGCGTTGCTGACTGCCCTCTCGATGACTAATTCTGCGACTTCCAAGCCGCCAGTATTGCTGCTGGGAGACCGCGACACTGTCAATGCGATCGTTGCCGAGGTTAATCTCCCCGACGACCGCCGCGGCCTCGTGCATGTCATTTTGGAAGATGCTCGCGTCAAAGCAGAGCGCCTGGATAGCCCAATTCTGCCGATTTCTGCCAGTTCTGAACCTCTCGTAGAGCTTCCTGCAGAGAAATTTACACTTGAGCAGCTGGATGTAGAAACGCGCAGTGAACTTGTTGAAGTCCTCGACGAAGACCAAATGTCCGAGTTGCACCGCGCAATAGAAGTGGTTTTGGCGAGCACTGAAACCGTTAGCGTAGATTGATTTAAATACTACGCTATCTATTTGAAGTAACAGACCTATTACTCGTCGTCTTCGTTATCGTCCGGAATAGCAAGATCCACCGCTCCTCCTACGACACTTGTTCCAACCTTTGCAGTTGTTGTTACTGCAGTTGTAGCAACCGAGACCGCAGCTCCCCCGACTGAAACCACTGCACACCCAGAAATTCCGAGTAATACTGCAAAGATACTGGCTGTTATCGCGGTAAGTTTCATTCATTCCCCTCAAAAAACTGTCGTGAACCTCCTCAAAGGTCACCCATTTCATTTAAATTTGAGGGGTAAGAATTACGATTTCCCTACTTAATCCCTGCGCGCATAAAGCTCTGCACAAATTGTCTCTGAAACAGCAGGAAAGCGATCAACAGCGGACCTGATGTCATGAGCGTTGCTGCGTTGATAACGCTCCACTCCACACCACCATCAACCGCAGCAAAGATAGAAAGCCCAACAGTGACGGGACGCGTCTCTACCGAATTGGTGATAATCAGAGGCCAGAGGAAATTGTTCCAGTGGTGGCTGACTGAAACAAGCCCGTAAGCGAGGTAGGTCGGAATTGCCAGCGGCACGTAAACCTTCCAGAGCACCAGTAAAGGTCCGGCGCCCTCAACGCGTGCGGCTTCATCTAACTCTCGCGGAATGGTCTTAAATGTCTGTCGCAGAAGAAAGATTCCGAACCCAGATGCCATATAGGGCAAGCCAATTGCTACGATGGTGTCTATCAGGCCAAGGTTTCGGATCATCTTGTAATTCTCGACAATCAGGATATCCGGCATCACAAGCAGCTGTAAAAGCACCAGAGTGAACAGGATATTTGAGCCGGGAAACTCAAAGCGTGCAAAGGCATAAGCTGCCAGAGTGCCCAAAACAAACTGCGCTATCAAAATGATCGTCACCAGCATGGTCGTGTTCAGGAAGTACTGAGCAAATGGAGCTGCTGACCAGGCTTTGGTGAAGTTCTCCAAAGTGAGCGGTGCAAATAACTCGAAATTGGCTTCGTAAGCTGCTGGATGGAATGCAGTCCAGATCGCATAGAGCAGAGGCAGGGCCCATAAGATCGCCAGTGTCCACGCTCCGAACGTGTTGAGAGCACGATCAAAATCGAACTGGCGTGGACGTGTTGCTTCAACAGTATTGGAAAGAGATAAGTCGCTCATCTGTAGTGCACCCGACGATCCATGAAGAAGAATTGGCCGATCGCAATGATCGAAAGAAGCGCCAGCATCACGACAGTCAGCGTGGCGGCATAAGAGGTTTGCCAGTACTTGAAGGCGACCTCATAAATATAAAAGAGCAGCAAAGACGAAGCGTTATCTGGCCCTCCGCCTGTCATGGTGAAGATGTGGTCCACCAGGCGGAAAGAGTTGATAACAGCATTGATAGATACGAACAAAGTTGTTGGCATGAGCAGCGGCCAGGTGATTTTCCAGAAGAAGGTCCAACGACTCGCCCCTTCAATATCAGCAGCTTCTTTGTAGGAGGGTGGAATGGCCTGTAGTGCTGCCAGATAGAAGATCATGAAGAACCCGGCTTCTTTCCAGATAGTCACAACCATCATGCAAATCAGCACTGTTTCCTGCTGGCCCAGCCATGAGTTCTCGGGAAGCCCGAAGACACCCATGCGGATCTGATCGATCAACCCAAAGCCCGGCGTATAAAAGAACAACCAGATATTTGCGACCGCGATCAAAGGCAACACAGTCGGTGCAAAGAACGACATGCGCACAAGACTACGTCCCTTAAGCTTGTCATTCACCCAGATGGCCATCAGCAGAGAGATGCCGATAGAAGCTGGAATGGTTGCCATCGCATACCAAAGGTTATTGACCAGCACTTTCCAGAAGGTCGGGTCAGCCATCAACTCCTCATAGTTCTGCAGTCCAACGAACTTGGCTGGCCTGCGCCCACGCGGAGTGGAGAAGAAACTATTGATGATAGTGGTGATGGCCGGGAAGTGGGTAAACGCGAACAACATCACCATTGCTGGAGTGAGCAACAGCCACGCGTAAATCCACTGCATACGTCTGGTCATCGGGCAACCTCTTGGAAAATGCTGGAGCGAGGCACAGAACGGCTGCGCCTCGCTGGGTCATATGAAATCAATGTGGCTTAGCGGTACTCAGAAAGAATATGATCCGCTTCTGCCTGGGCACTTTTAAGAGCTTCTTCCGGTGTTTTCTTACCGGTGATTGCAGCATGCAGGGCGTCGTTGAAGACACGGGTCACGCGCTGGTTCTGGAACGTGGAGAGTTCTGCAACGGCGTGCTTCAGCTGCTCACGAGCAACGAGTGCTGGCGGGAAGTCAGCTGCGTAAGCCTTCATCTCGTCAGTCTCCCAAGCAGCTGGAGATGGCGCAACGTAGCCAGTCGCCATAGACCACTTCGCAGCCTGTTTCGGAGCAGTGATCCACTTCACGAAGTCTACAGATGCCTTTTTCTGCTCATCGCTGGAATCTTTGAAGATGTAGAAGTTACCACCACCGGTCGGTGCGCCGCGACGCTTGTTTGCCGGCAACATAGCAACGCCGAAATCGAACGGAGCGTTGTTGCGCACGTTGGTCAGGTTACCAGTCGAGGTCCACATCATAGCGGTATTACCTTCAAAGAAAGCCTTCGGAGTAGCACCCCACTCGATGATGCCTGGAGCCATCACACCATGCTTGCCAGAAAGGTCGACAAGGTACTGCAGAGCTTCAACAACCTTTGGATCGTCAAAGTTGGTCTTGTTCCCTTCAGCGTTCGCCAGAATAGCGTCATTCTCGGTGGTCAGGCCTTGAAACAGCCAGTATGGGAAACCAGAGGAAGGAATGCGCACGCCCCACTGGGTCACGTTGCCGGAAGTGTCTTTCTTGATCAGCTTCTGGCCCATGGAAACCATTTCTTCCCATGTTGCAGGTGCTTTTTCAGGATCCAGACCTGCCGCTTTAAAGGCTTCCTTGTTCCAGTAGAGAACTGGTGTCGAGCGCTGGAACGGAATACCGTAAGTCTTCCCACCAGTCTGGGAGTTTTCCATGAAGGCAGGATAGAAGCTATTCAACCACGTCTTGTCTTCGTCAGAGTTGGCCACATCATCAAACGCAATGATCACGTCTTCATCAATGAGAGTGAACATGTCGACTGACAGGATTACAGAGAGCTGCGGAGGGTTGCCGCCACGCGCTGCGGTCAGAGCTTTGGAAACAGTATCCTGATAAGAACCGGCATAAACAGCATCGATACTCACGTCAGGATGAGCAGCCGCATATTCTGCTGTCAGTTCTTCAATTGTTGTCGCGGCTGTACCGCCAACAGCCACAGGAAAATAGAATTGCAGATCAACCGCATGAGCGCTGATCGCAGTACCAAGGGATAGAGCAGCAACAGAAGCTGCCAGACCTAAAGACTTGAAAATGGATTTCATAGGTTTATATCCTCAAATTGCCCTAGTAATTGGGGCACTCCAATGCGCTGATGCGCGTTTTTCAAGCCGGCTCGAATTGCACCTCGACCGGCTTGAATTCTTCCCGGCGCTTGCCGGTATCTCTCTGAAAGCTTGCAGGAATTTTATCATCCCAGGCCAGGCCAATGTTCTGCCCCGGGCTCAATTCGGTGCAGCCTTTCACGCGAACAAGCAGCTTTTCACCGCCAACAGAACAATTAGCCAGCGTATCTGCCCCCATGTATTCAAGGCTTATCACCTGGGCCGGAACGCCGTTTTCACCAGTTAATCTGATGTCCTCCGGGCGCAGGCCCAGCAAACATCCTTTTGGTGCATCAGGCAGCAGGGATTGAGCCGTGACAGGGGTGACAGAACGAACCTTATCCAGCTCCACAATGTTCATCGGCGGAGTACCAATGAAACGCGCTGTAAACACGCTGGCAGGGCGCTCATAGATCACCTTTGGTGTTGCAACCTGCTCAACCTCACCTTTGTTCATCAGCACTACCTGATCGGCCATGGTGATGGCTTCTGTCTGGTCATGGGTTACATAAACCATTGTCAGCCCAAGCTGCTGCTGTAGTGCTCTCAACTCTACGCGCATCTCCTGACGAAGCTTTGCATCAAGGTTGGAGAGGGGCTCATCCATCAGGCAAACAGGCTTTTGAGAAACGATGGCGCGACCTAGAGCAACCCGTTGTTGCTGCCCTCCAGAGAGCTGGGATGGCTTCCGGTCCAACAGCTGAGAAATCCCGAGAAGATCAGCTGCAGTCTTCAGCCGCTCATCCCGCTCTGCTCTGCCTACTTTGCGTACTTTGAGCCCAAACAGAATGTTTTCAGCCACAGAGATATGCGGAAAGAGCGCATAGTTTTGGAACACCATAGAGATGTCACGCTGGGCGGGGGAATGATAAGTCACGTCTCTCCCGCCTATTGTAATTTGCCCGGAAGTCGCTTCTTCCAACCCGGCAATCAAGCGCAACGTCGTGGATTTGCCGCATCCACTTGGCCCCAATAAGACCGTAAAACTTCCACCATCCACGGACAGGTTGACATTGTTGACTGCCGTTGAGTCTCCCCAGGACTTGGTCAGGTTTGAGAGTTCTAGGCGAGCTGGATGGTTCAGGTTGCTCATAGAGTAGGCTCCTGTTTGCAGATTACGAGCTCTGCAGATGACTTCTCAATTATTGAAAGGATTGAAGCTGGCGGAGTTTCTTCGCAAAAGATCTTCGAAACATCAGTCAGGAATCCAGCGCGGACATGGGCGAGGCGACCGAACTTGGAATGGTCCAGAACAAGAAACGATTGACGGCAGTTCGCCAAAATGGACTGACGGGCAGTGGCTTCATCCTCGTTGAAGTCCAGAAGGGTGCCATCGCTATCCACGCCAGCAACGCCGAAGATGCCGACGTCGAACTTGTAGTTTTTGAAAAAACCTTCTGCGCTTGAACCAAGAACGTCCAGATCGCCATGACGCAATCGACCTCCTGCAATCGTAACTTCGCTGGAAGTGTTCCGTAGTGCTGCAATGGCTACGTTCATGTTGTTCGTAAAGATCTTCAAACCCTCATGGGTATCAAGAGCCTCTGCAACAATCTCGGGCGTCGTGCCAATGGAAAAAGCAAGTGTTGCACCATCGTCGATGTACTCCGCAACAGAGTTCCCAATCGCGTTCTTTGCTTCAAAATTGAGGATCTTTCGGGCTTTGTAGGTGATGTTGCCCCGGTTTGCCGGAACCTCTACGCCACCATGAACCCGTCTCAAAAGCCCCAGTTCGCTCAAGCGGTTTATGTCTCGACGGATCGTCTGGGTGGTAACCGCAAACTGCTCCGACAACGAGTCTACGCTCGCGAAACCATTGGACCGCACGAGAGAGATGATCTCTGATTGTCTTGTACTGAGCGCTGTTTCCATCACAAAAGTCTGCTTCAATCTGCAAATATGCTGTTCATATGAACGTCTACTATGTTCATATGAAACTTATGTGATATCTCAGACTAATAAAAGTGAAGCTTGTTTTGGCTGGTTTTCTAGGTACTTATACCGACTCACTTAAACAAAAAGCGCGCCCTGTTAGCAGAACGCGCTCCAAATCATCCAGATTTTGACAAGACTCAGGTGAGTTGAGTGAAGAATTTTAAGCGAGCCTTATGGGCTTCCGCGATGTGATGACGTGCAGCTTTGTCAGCACGATCACAATCTCGCTTGGAAATTGCATCCACAATCTCAGCATGTTCCTCAATCGCTAGACGACGACGGTCATCATCCGTCAGGGTCGTGCCCGCGAGCAGCAGCAAAGATAGGCGCATATGATCAATTTGCTCAACCAGATAGCGGTTGTGGGAAGCGAGATAGAAGCGGCGATGGAACTCACGGTTGGTCTTGATCAGGCGCTCCGCATCCGCAAGGTTCTGCATGTCGGACTCGACCATTTCCTGCAGAATTTCGATCTCAGCGCTTGAGGCGTGCTGCGCAGCTAGGCGACCAGCAGTTCCTTCCAGCACTTCTCGCAGATAGTACAGTTCGCTGATCTGGTTGTGGTCCAGACTAGGAATGACCATGCCGCGGTTCGGTTCATGAACAGCAAGCCCTTGCGCCTCAAGGCGCTTCAGGCCTTCCCGGATAGGTGTGCGGCTGACACCGAATTTCTCTGCCAGTTCAGCTTCTCTCAAGCGACTGCCGGGTTTCAGCTCACGGCTCTCAATCGCTTTAATGAGACGGCGGTAAATCTCAGCTCCATTGGGTGAATTGGCAGTCACATCTTATTCCCGGGATTAGTAAAGGCTTAGTTTGTAGCTTCTACATGCCAGCCTTCTTAAAGACGGGCAGGGCCACATAGGGGTCCTGTCAGTTTCTGTATCAAATTTCAATCAGGCATAGCACAGCCTAGTTAATAACTAGCATGCCTAAGTTGTATCTGGCTTACGCGCCACCAGCAGGCCAAGGGCCATGGAAGCCGGAACCTTCTTTGTCCGTACGTTCAAAGCCATGCTGACCGAAGAAGTCCCGCTGACCTTGAATCACATAGGCAGCAGTCCGCTTCTGACGGATCATATCAAACGAACCAAGCGCTGCTGAAAGAGCAGGCGTAGGCACGCCGTTGGTGATGCTCAAGCTCAGCATATCGCGCAGACCAGGAACAGCATCTTTCATACGTTCAGCAATAGCAGGAGCCAGGTAGAGAGATTTCAGGTCAGGATTTTGGTCATATGCCTGCGCAATCTCATCCAGGAAGCGTGAGCGGATAATGCAGCCCTGACGCCAGATGCGAGCGATGTCACCCATTGGCAGATCCCAGCCGTTTTCCTTGCCGCCAGCAGCCAGCACAGCAAAGCCTTCAGCGTAGGCTGCAATTTTACCGGCAATCAGAGCACGTTCACAGGCATCAATGCCTTCCTGCTTGAGTTCCCAAGTCAGCACTGCATCAGACTGCGGGTATAGTTCTGCAACTTCCTGACGGAGTGCGCGACTTGCAGACATGCAGCGAGCTGCAACAGCTGCATCAATGCCAGTTGCCGGAACGCCAAGCAGATGCGCTTCGACAGCAGACCAGCGACCAGTGCCTTTTTGACCAGCAGTATCCAGAATAACATCCAGAATTGGCTTGCCGCTCTCTTCATCAATCACACCCATAACGTTTGCGGTGATCTCAATGAGGTAAGACGCCAACGGGCCTTCATTCCACTTGGAGAAGATCTCGGCTTGTTCCTGAATGCTCAGGTGAAGGGTCTCGGTGAGAACTTCGTGCACTTCAGCAATCATCTGCATGTCGGCATACTCAATGCCGTTGTGCAGGGTTTTCACAAAGTGGCCAGCGCCTTCAGGGCCCATCAAAGCAACGCAAGGTTCGTCATTGTGCTTTGCTGAGATCGCTTTCAGGATAGGCTCGATACGCCCGTAAGCGGCTTCAGAAGCACCAACCATGATGGATGGACCGAAGCGAGCGCCTTCTGCACCACCAGAAACGCCCATGCCAACAAAGGTGAATGGCGTGTCGGCCAGTTCTTTGTAGCGGCGATTACTGTCGTGGAAGTCGCTGTTGCCTGCATCAATCAGAATGTCACCGTCTTTCAGGTGGTCTTTCAGAACAGAAATCTGCTGATCAACTGGCTCGCCTGCCGGAACCATCAAAATGATAGGACGAGGGGCTTTGATGTTCGCTACCAGCTCTTCTGTGCTGTAGCAGGGAATAAACATGTCTTTGAGGTGTCCAGCCTTCTCCATGAAAGCTTGGGTTCCCTCTGCAGTACGGTTGAACACCGCTACTTTATAGCCATTGTCTGCGATATTAAGAGCCAGGTTGGCTCCCATGACGCCTAGTCCAACAAGGCCGATATCCGCCTGTGTCATCAATACTCTCCGCGCTGCAAGTGGTGCACAGACGCGCGCAACAAACCTAATCCAATAGCTAACTTGGCGATTGTATGCGCTTGTGCATCAGAAACTAGGTCTGTGGCATAGGTGAAAAACAGGTTTTTGCCAAGGTGAGAATAAGAAAATTCCGCAAAAGCCTAATAAAACTGCCGAAATAAAGCTTTTGCAGGATCTTCACTATTTCAGGTGCTTGGAAAGCACTTCTTTTGCCGCCGTTTCCAACGCCACCGCGGACGCTTGCAGCTGGCTACGTTCCAACTCATCCAGACTTGGGAGGAGCGTAGCTTCAATACCATCAGCACCCAGCACTCGCGGCACTGAAAGGGCCGTGTCCCTCACGCCAACAATCTCTTCATTGACGATGGAAAGGCTGATGACAGCATGTTCATTTGTCACAATAGCCTTCACAATGCGGGAGAGCCCTGCGCCAATGCCGTAGTTGGTTGCACCTTTGCCTTCGATGATCGAATAGGCAGCGTAACGAACACCATGGTCAATACGGTCACGAACATCTTGAGTGATTGGCTTGTTGATCTGCTCGGCAAAGGTAAACAACGGCGTGTTGCCTGCCTTCGCGCCAGACCAGACAAGCACTTCACTGTCACCGTGCTCACCAAGCACATCTGCATGTACAGAGGTTGGCGTGATGCCCAGATGTTTACCCAATAAAGTACGGAACCGTGCAGTATCCAGAATTGTACCTGAGCCGATAACGCGATTGCGCGGCAGACCAGAAATCTCGGTCGCAACCTGAGTCATGATATCAACCGGATTGGTTGCGATGATCAGGATCGCATTTGGTGCATATTTCAGCACCTCAGGAATGACTTTTGCAAACACACCAGCATTGCGTGCCAACAGCTCAATCCGGGTCTCTCCCGGTTGCTGGTTGACACCAGCTGCAATCACGACGACTGCTGCATCCTTCAAGTCACTGTAATCGCCACCAATAACGCTCATCGGGCGCGCAAATGGGGTCGCGTGAAGAATGTCTTCCGCCTGGGCAATAGCGAGTTTCGGATTGTAATCGACAAGCACTATTTCGTTGCCCACACCGTTCATGGCCATGGCGTAGGCTGCAGTACTTCCAACAGCGCCAACACCAACTACACCGATTTTCATAGGGCCATCCTTTTCTCGCCTTTTGCAGGGCATCCTGCTGGCTTTTATAATATTATGCCTGTCTCCTAGACAGTTGCTCTAGGGAATGCAATTCCCTCAAGCGTGACATGTCAGCTCGCATGCTACTTCTGGCATTTCGGACAAAAGAATGTTGAGCGCCCATTCTGGATCTTCCGCTCAATGACGCCAGCACACTTGGGAGTTCGGCAAGCTTCTCCCTCACGATCATAGACAGAGAAGTTGTGCTGGAAATATCCGAGAGAACCATCCGCTTGCCGGTGGTCCTTCAGGGAAGATCCGCCGGATTTTATCGCTTCCTGCAAGACTTCCCGAATGTGATTGGAAAGCTCGTCGGCTTTTTTAAGCGGCTTACCGGATTTGCCCGCAAGTGTGGATGCGCTGTTGAAAGGACTTAACCCCGTTCTCCAGAGTGCTTCACACACATAAATGTTACCCAGTCCTGCAATGAACTTCTGATTGAGCAAAGCTGCTTTCAGAGAGGTCTTCCGGTTCTCAAACAGCTTGGCGAGGTAGGCTCCATCCAGCTCATTGCCAAGTGGTTCGATCCCCATATCGACAAACATCGGGTGTGTCGCCAGCTCGCTGCGAGGAATGAGCACCATAAATCCAAAGCGCCGCGGATCATTATATATGATCTTTACGATCGTCTCCTGATCAGCTGGACGAACATGGAAAATCACATGGTCATGCTGAGGGTGTTTGCCTTTTGCATGATACATTTCAACGGTTTGTGTTGGTTCTCGATCATCAGTTTCGATCCAGCGGAACGAACCCGACATGCCAAGGTGCATCACCAAAACATCACCGCTGTCCAGATCAAGCAATAGATATTTCGCGCGGCGGCTGAAGGAAACAACTCTGCGATTTTCCAGGCGATCTACGAAATCATCGCCAAAAGGAAAACGAAGATCAGGTCGGCGTTGTTCAACTCTGCAAATTGTTGCATTGTCAAAAAAAGGTGCTAGTCCACGACGGACTGTTTCAACCTCCGGTAATTCAGGCATAAGATATCCGTTGGTACAGTGGTTTGCTGCTGGGCAAAGATTACGTTCAACAATAGCGCTTTGTAACAAGCTGTACTATGTTCGCCCGCGAAATGGAGTGATTTGATTATGGCGCGTGAGTTCTCAACCCCTGAGCAGGCATCCGTAACAGACCCGACTGAAATGGCAACTAGCTTCGGGTTTCGCACAGTTCGCGAAGGTGAAAAGCAGGATCTGGTGGATGATGTTTTCCACAAAGTGGCATCCCGCTATGACCTGATGAACGACCTCATGTCTGGTGGAATGCATCGTCTCTGGAAAGATGCGATGGTGTCCAGCATGAACCCACCAAAGAATGGCGCCCGTGAATGGCGACATCTGGACGTGGCTGGTGGGACTGGAGACATCGCAACCCGCGTTGTTGAGCGTTCTAACCGGACAATCAAATCAACCGTCTGCGATATCAACGGATCGATGCTGGGTGTTGGCAAAGACCGTGCGAGCGCTGCTGGTCTTTCAGAAAACATCGAGTTCATTCAGGGGAACGCAGAAGAGCTGCCTTTCCCGGACAAGCACTTCGATGCCTACACCATCGCATTCGGTATCCGTAACGTCCCACAAATCGAAAAAGCACTGCAAGAGGCTCACCGTGTACTTAAACGCGGCGGTCGCTTCATGTGCCTTGAGTTCTCTCAGGTAGACGTGCCAGCACTTGATAAGGTCTATGATCTGTTTTCCTTCCACGCCATTCCAAAAATCGGACAGGCGGTGACAGGTGACGGAGACCCATACAGCTATCTTGTAGAATCTATCCGCAAGTTTCCAAATCAGGAACGTTTTGCGCAGATGATACGTGATGCAGGTTTTGAGCGTGTCACCTATCGAAACTACACCGGCGGTATCGCTGCACTTCACTCCGGCTGGAAAATCTAACCAGTTATGATCGCAAATATTGTGCCATTTATGCGTCTGGTTTTCGCGGGTTATGTTATGGCCCGCGAAGGTGTGTTCGGACTCGTTTCTCTGCCAGATCTCCCTCCCGGACCGCGCTTGGCTATTGGCGTCGCACGTATGCTTGAGCGTCGTGGCATTGAGAAAAAAGATGCTGCAGCACGCCTGACAGATGCGCTGAACCGCCTTGGTCCCTCCTACATTAAGTTGGGGCAGTTTCTTGCGACACGCCCGGATGTGGTTGGTAAGGAAGCGGCAAAGGAACTATCTGCACTTCAGGACAATGTTCCGCCATTTCTGACGCAGTACGCACGCAAAACAGTCGAAGAACAGCTCGGCAAAACAGTCGAAGATCACTTTGAAGAGTTTGGTGAACCAGTCGCCGCTGCGTCGATTGCACAAGTACACCCTGCGTACTTCCGAAACCGCGATGGCGAACTGGAAAAAGTAGCTGTTAAAGTGCTGCGCCCCGGTGTCGAGCGCGGGTTTAAGCGCGACTTGAAGAGCTTTTACCTTGCAGCGCGCCTTGCTGAACGCTTCAGTCCGGCAAGCCGCCGCCTTCGTCCGCTTATGATGGTTGAGACCTATGAGCACGCTGTCATTTTGGAAATGGACCTGCGTATGGAAGCCGCAGCTCTTTCTGAAATGGGTGAAAACAGCAAGGACGACAAAGATTTTCGCGTTCCCAGTGTGGACTGGCCCCGCACCTCTCGTTCCGTACTCACCATGGAATGGATTGACGGTGTAAAGCTTTCCAATCTGGAAGGTATCGAAGAAGCTGGCCATGACCTGGCTGAACTAGGCAATAAAGTGATCCAGACTTTCTTGCGCCATGCCGTACGTGACGGTTTTTTCCACGCGGACATGCATCAGGGCAATCTCTTCATTGAACCGGATGGAACTCTGGTAGCAGTCGATTTAGGGATCACAGGGCGTTTGGGGCTGTCTGAGCGCCGCTTCCTGGCAGAAATTCTCTATGGCTTCATAACTCGCAATTACCTGCGAGTTGCCGAAGTTCATTTTGAAGCTGGGTATGTGCCTGCAGATCAGGACGTGAATATATTCGCGCAAGCAATTCGGGCGATTGGTGAGCCGATCCATGGGCATGATGCCAGTGAAATCTCAATGGCGCGTTTGCTGACACAGTTGTTTGAAGTGACTGAGATGTTCAACATGCACACTCAGCCTCAGTTGATCTTGCTACAGAAAAACATGGTTCTGGCAGAAGGTGTCGCCCGCTCGCTGAACCCGCATCTGGATATGTGGAACACGGCTGATCCTGTTGTAACCGGTTGGATTCAGAGAAACCTTGGCCCTATGGGACGCATCACAGACCTAGCAACAGGCGTGACTGTTTTGGGTCGTCTGGCAAGTGATTTGCCGATTATTGCTGACCGTGCGAGCAAGTTTTCCAATCAACTGGAGTCGATGGCAAACAACGGCCTGAGATTCGATGAGGCAACCGCAGATGCGATTGGCAGATCGGAAGCGAAGCATAGCCGGTCTGGACGTGTCGCACTTTGGGTCATTGCAATCGCTCTTTCAGCAATTGCTTACGGCATCCACCTCTAAGACATTCTGAGTTGAAACTATGAAAAGCGGGAGTTGTTACGCTCCCGTTTTTTATTGGTTAGCCGGCTATATGTGAAAAATCTAGAAATAATTGGATCATACTAAGTTACTGCATAAATTTATCTAAGTTTTATATAGTCATTGCAATTGATGATATGAATTGTAGGCGGGTTGTTGCTCAATAAAACGTGCTAAAAGCAAGATAGCTTAAGAGAAGTATTTGAGATTTCTAAGGGTCTACTCAAAACCTTTAGAGAGTTCTCAAAACAATTGTAAACTATCTTCCTGGAGGTGCCGCTGTGCCAGACAGTTCTGAACTGGGGACCCGTGAACGGTTACTTGATGCCGCAGAACGCTTGCTCGCTGAACATGGTCTTGCGGAAACTTCTGTAAGAATGATCACCGAAAAAGCCGATGCCAATGTTGCTGCAGTCAACTATCACTTTGGCAGCAAAGATGATCTCGTCAGGGCAGTCTTTATGCGCCGCCTTCGCGAAATTGACGATATGCGCATGCAGCGTCTGGATGCGCTGGAAGTTGGCGGGCGCGAACCCGATCTAGAAGAGATAACCCGAGCATTTATGGAGCCCTTGATTGTACAAGGGATCTCAAGAGACACCGGAAAGCTGGTGCCGTTTGTTGTTCTCATTCGTCAGGTCTTCTCCGATCCAGAGTCCGGCCAGAAGATCATGCACTCATGGGAGCCACCGAGGATTATCCTTCGCATCACAAAGGCTCTGGCAAAAGCCACGAAGAGTGACATCCCAACAGGACCTCGTGCTCAGTTGTTGATGATGCTCATGCACAGCGCAACGTTAGAGGCGCTTTACGTTGTGACCGGAGCTTCCAAAGGCCCTTACGATGAAGAAATGGATCAGGACGAGATAGTCGAAGGCACTATTCGTTTCGTGTCCAGCGGCATTCGTGCCTTCTTTATGGCTGGTGCGCTCGAAGAAGCCTGATGCTCTAGCTAAAATGGCGAGATGCGGCGGAGAGTCAGATTTAATCTGCCTCCGTCCTTAAGGAGGCTTGAGCTCCCACCCTGGATACGGTCAATGCCGTGGTAGCATAGTCGCGCTTCTCCCCCGAGTACAACAACGTCTCCTGAATTAAGCTTGAGTGATTGCGTCGAGCCCCCGCGCTTCACACCGCCGAGCCGGAATATTGCTGTGTCTCCGAGACTGACCGAAACAACAGGGGCTTCAAACGTTTTTTCATCACTGTCTTGATGCATGCCCATTTTTGCTGTTGCAGCATAATAATTCACGAGGCAGGCTTCTGGCGCTGCCGGGCAGTTGCCAACCTTGTTCCAAAGAGCCTGCAGGACCTCAGGGATAACAGGCCAGGGCTGACCGGTCTCCGGATGTTGAGACTGGTAGCGATAACCACTCCTGTCAGATACCCAACCCAATGTTCCAAGATTGGTCATCCGAACAGAAAATGGCTTTCCTGTTCGCGGCATCACGGGAGTGAACAATGGAGCTTCTTTGACGAGATATCTGAGCGTATTGACAAGTTCCTTTTGCTCTTCCGAAGAGAAATATCCGGGCAGGTATTTGAAACCTTTAGGAAAGTCATCGCTCAATCGCATCTCGATATCTCTTTTAAGCCGGGCATATCTGCTGAAAAGACCGCTTATAAAAACGGAAAACTTGGAGAGATTTGCCGAAAGTGAATTTAACCCATATTCCTCAAAATAGTGGTTTCCCGGTTAAGGAGAACCACAAATGCACCTTCTACCTCCACTGCTTTCGGCTGTACTAAATATTTTTGCAGCATTTGTTTCACTCCTAATTCTGCTCGCGGTCATTGTAACCATCGTTCTTTATGTAGTTGATCGCCGCCAACACAAAGACGCGATTCGGCATAATTACCCCGTTGTGGGCCGCTTCCGATCACTCTTCGCGTATTTAGGTGAATTCTTTCGCCAGTACTTCTTTGCAATGGATAGAGAGGAAATGCCGTTCAATCGTGCCGAACGCACTTGGATAGATCGAGCATCCAAGGCTGAAGGCAACACAATGGCATTCGGGTCCACAAAAAACCTCAACTTGCCGGGAACAGCGCTGTTTGTGAATGCCCCTTTTGCAAAACTGGAGAAGGAGATTGACGAACCAGAACCGCTTCTCATTGGCCCCTATGTCGAAAATCCATATGTGCCACCCAGTTATTTTAATATCTCTGGCATGAGTTACGGTGCAATTTCCCGTCCTGCGGTTCTCGCCCTCTCGCGAGGTGCAAAGATGGCAAAGTGCTGGATGAACACCGGGGAAGGTGGCTTGTCTCCCTACCATTTAGAAGGTGGCGCCGACATCGTCTTTCAAATCGGGACGGCAAAAAATGGTTGTCGGAATGATGACTCCACTCTCAATGAAGACAAGCTGAAAAAAATAACGGACAACGCTCAGGTCAAGATGGTCGAGATCAAACTCGCTCAAGGCGCCAAGCCTGGAAAAGGTGGTCTCTTGCCTGGCGGAAAGGTGACACCTGAGATCGCAGAAATTCGGGGGCTCAAAGTCGGGCAACCCTCGCATGCCCCAAATCGTCACCCTGAAATCAGCAATACAGGTGAGCTCTTAGACTTCATCAGTCGCGTTCGCAGTATTGCTAAGAAGCCTGTTGGCTTCAAGACCGTGATTGGATCGAGCCTTTGGGTGGAAGAGCTTTGTCGTGAAATCAACCACCGTGGAATCGAGCATGCACCTGATTTTATCACCATCGATTCGGCAGATGGTGGTACTGGTGCAGCGCCAATGCCTCTCATGGACAACGTAGGTCTAAGGATCTCTGAGGCCCTGCCAATCGTGGACCATGTTCTGCGAAAGCATGATCTGCGTGATCGTATCCGTATCATTGTTTCTGGAAAGCGAATTACGCCCTCAGCCGTCGCTTTGTCACTGTGTGAAGGTGCAGATTTTACGGTTACAGCTCGCGGTTTCATGTTCGCGTTGGGCTGCATTCAGGCTATGCGATGCAACAAGAACACATGCCCAACGGGTATCACCACGCACAACGAAGCGCTTCAGGCCGGCCTTGATCCAACAGAGAAGAGCCACCGTGTTGCTGCTTATTGCCATAGTGTGCGGATGGAAGTCGATATGATTGCCCATGCATGCGGTGTCGACGCGGCAAGGCAGCTTTCACGGGAGCACGTGCGCATCGTCCAGGAAAGTGGACACTCTGTCTCTCTTGAAGAGCTCTATCCACAAACACCCTCTTAGAAATGGGGGTAACGCAGAAAATCGGGATGCAATAGAGGTGTTTTCTGTGGTTTTCCAAAGAAAATTTCATTTTCTTAACTCAGAAAATGGCTTCGGGTAGATCTTGTGTCGATATATCGGGTCCTGTCCCTTGCAGGGGCAAGGGACCCCTCTTATATAGCCAATTGAAGTTTTCTTGCGTGTTTGCGACAACTCACGCAAGTGCAATGTATTGGGGACCGGTCGGATGTTGATCCGACATTATCCGAAGGCCTTTGGGGTTCGGGCGGTCTGCCGAAAGGAGAGTGAAAACATGGCAAAGGTCATCGGTATCGACCTCGGCACGACAAATTCGTGCGTATCTGTAATGGACGGCAAGGACGCCAAAGTAATCGAGAACGCAGAAGGTGCGCGTACTACCCCTTCTATGGTTGCGTTTTCCGACGATGGTGAGAAGCTTGTGGGTCAGCCAGCGAAACGCCAGGCTGTAACCAACCCAACAGACACCTTGTTTGCTGTTAAGCGTCTCATCGGTCGCCGTTTTGATGATCCGACCGTTGCAAAAGACAAAAAGCTCGTCCCATACGAAATCGTAAAAGCCGACAACGGCGACGCATGGGTTGAAGCTGAGGGTGAGAAGTACTCCCCATCCCAGGTTTCTGCTTTCATCCTGCAGAAGATGAAAGAAACCGCTGAAAGTTTCCTTGGTGAAAACGTCACCCAGGCAGTTATCACCGTTCCTGCATACTTCAACGATGCTCAGCGTCAGGCAACCAAAGATGCCGGTAAGATCGCTGGCCTTGAAGTTCTGCGTATCATCAACGAACCAACTGCAGCTGCCCTTGCATACGGCATGGACAAAAACGATGGTAAGACCATCGCAGTTTACGATCTTGGTGGTGGTACTTTCGACGTTTCCGTATTGGAAATCGGCGATGGCGTATTTGAAGTGAAGTCCACCAACGGTGACACCTTCCTCGGTGGTGAAGACTTTGACATGCGTCTGGTTGACTACCTTGCGGGTGAGTTCAAAAAAGAGCAGGGCATCGATCTTAAGAACGACAAGCTCGCATTGCAGCGCTTGAAAGAAGCAGCTGAAAAAGCAAAGATCGAGCTGTCCTCTTCTTCTCAGACTGAAATCAACCTGCCGTTCATCACAGCAGATGCTTCTGGTCCTAAGCACCTTACCCTTAAACTGACCCGCGCTAAGTTTGAGCAACTCGTTGACGATCTGGTTCAGCGTACTGTTGCTCCAATGAAAGCGGCTCTTAAAGACGCAGGCCTTGCAGCTGGTGAACTCGATGAGGTTGTTCTCGTCGGTGGCATGACTCGCATGCCTAAGGTTCAGGAAATTGTTAAGCAGTTCTTCGGCAAAGAACCTCATAAGGGCGTAAACCCTGATGAAGTTGTTGCAATGGGTGCGGCAATTCAGGCTGGCGTTCTGCAGGGTGACGTTAAGGACGTTCTGCTTCTCGACGTTACTCCGCTGTCCCTCGGCATCGAAACCCTTGGTGGCGTGTTCACACGTCTGATCGACCGCAACACCACAATCCCTACCAAGAAGGGCCAGGTGTTCTCTACAGCTGAAGACAATCAGACTGCAGTGACCATCCGCGTCTTCCAGGGCGAGCGTGAAATGGCTGCGGACAACAAGATCCTCGGTCAGTTCGATCTGGTTGGCATCCCACCAGCACCTCGCGGCGTCCCGCAGGTTGAAGTAGCCTTTGATATTGATGCCAACGGTATCGTGAACGTGTCTGCAACCGATAAAGGCACAGGTAAAGAGCAGCAGATCCGTATTCAGGCATCTGGTGGTCTATCCGACGCTGACATTGAGCAGATGGTGAAAGACGCAGAATCTCACGCTGAAGACGATAAGAAGCGTAAGGATCTGGTTGAAGCCAAAAATCAGGGTGAAGCACTTCACCATTCAACAGAGAAATCCGTCAAGGAGTACGGCGATAAGGTTTCAGACGAAGACAAGTCTGCAATCGAAGGCGCTTTGGCTGCATTGAAGGTGTCTCTGGAAGGTGAAGATCTGGAAGATATCACTGCGAAAACCCAGTCTCTTGCAGAAGTTTCCATGAAACTTGGCGAAGCTATGTACAAGGACGCTCAGGCAGAAGAAGCCGGAGAGGGTGCTGAAGACGATGGTGAACCAAAGCCAGTTGACGATGTGGTTGACGCAGACTTCGAAGAAGTTCGCGACGACGACAAAAAGTCCAGCTAACTAATACTTTTACCTCGCAAGCTCCTATGGGCTTGCGAGGTAAACTTTATTCAAGTATTTCCCGACTGTATGGAAGATTTTAGTCGAAGAGAACCTTTTAGGTGCAATTGCATTTGAGAGAGCTGCTTCCTACATATGGGTAGTTGGTAATGTGTGCGCTGCGCTTAAAGCTGCACCTCAATCACCGACTGAACAGTAAACAGTTTTGTTTTGAAGATGAGTGCAGTTCACGAGTGAGTTCGTTGCGAAGCAAGAATTAAACTCGACTGCCTACAGTGACCTCAGACTGAGCTGATGTTCTCCTGAGGCTTCAAAACGCAAATAGACATCACGTCTTTGGAGCTTATTTCATAATGTCTAAACGCGACTACTATGAGGTGCTGGGGGTAGCACGGGAGGTCGACGAAAAGGCACTTAAGAGCGCTTATCGCAAACTCGCGATGAAATTCCATCCTGACCGAAACCCTGGTAATGATGAAGCGGAAGCAAACTTTAAGGAAGTAAGCGAAGCTTACGAAACCCTGAAAGACCCGCAAAAGCGCGCTGCCTACGATCGATTTGGCCATGCAGCCTTTGAAAACGGCGGCTTTGGTGGTGGCGGCGGAGCAGGTCCGGGCGACTTTGCTTCCTCCATGGCAGACATCTTCGATGAGTTCTTTGGTGGTGGTGGTGGCCGTCGTGGTTCTGGTCGTGAACGCGGCGCAGATCTGCGCTACAACTTGGAAGTCTCTCTTGAAGAAGCTTACGAAGGTAAGTCCGTCGAGATCGAGGTTCCAACCTCAGTAACATGTGAGCCGTGTAGTGGCTCCGGCGCAAAGTCCGGAACCCGTCCGTCCACCTGTCCAACCTGTGGCGGTGCTGGGCGTGTCAGAGCGGCTCAGGGCTTTTTCACCATGGAACGCACCTGTCCGACCTGTCAGGGTCGTGGTGAGATCATTACAGATCCATGTGACAGCTGTGGCGGTACTGGCCGGACAACGAAAGAGCGCACGCTCTCCGTGAATATTCCGTCAGGCATCGAAGATGGCACGCGTATTCGCTTGTCAGGCGAAGGTGAAGCCGGTGCTCGCGGTGGTCCCGCAGGCGATCTTTACATCTTCCTGTCCATTCGTCCGCATGAGTTCTTCCAGCGTGACGGTGCTGACATCTTCTGCCGCGTGCCAATTTCAATGACAACTGCTGCTCTGGGTGGTCAGTTCGAAGTTCCGGCATTGGATGGCAATACAGCGCGCGTGAAAGTTCCTGAAAGCACTCAGACCGGAAAGCAGTTCAGACTGCGCGGTAAAGGCATGCCGATTATGCGGTCTAGCCAGAAGGGCGACATGTATATTCAGGTTGCCGTGGAGACACCAGCAAACCTTACGAAGAGGCAGAAAGAGCTTCTTTCAGAATTTGAAGGTGAATCCTCTGGAGAAAATCATCCGGAATCTACTGGCTTTTTTGCAAAGGCAAAAGATTTTTTGGAGAATTTCAAGGCATAGCTCTTTAAATTGCCACCAATCAGTAATATCTCAGTAGTACCCTTTGTTGATGCTACGGAGAGTTGAATGTTTCACGAAACGAGGTCACGGGCAGGAAATGCCTTGAGCAAATTTCGTGAGCCTTCCAAATTTCTTCGGGCGTGGGTGGAAGCACCACTCACGACCGGAGCAGTTGCCCCGTCAGGCCCTGTTCTCGCCCAGAGAATGGCAGAATTCGTTCCCGTTCAGTCAAATAATCCGGTTTTAGAGTTGGGACCTGGCACAGGCCCGGTCACAAAAGCTATTCTGGAAGCAGGCATCTCTAAAGACCGTCTTACCTGCTTGGAGTACAGCACAGACTTCTGCGAACATCTCAGTGACAAGTTTGAAGGATTGAACGTGGTTCAAGGTGACGCTTACAACATGCGTCCCAGCCTTGAGCATATCGCGCCAAACTCATTGTGTGCTGTGGTTTCGAGCCTACCGCTTGTGTCCAGGCCGATGGAATTTCGCTTGAAGTGCATTCGTGATGCCTTCGCTCTTATGAGACCCGGTGCTCCCTTCATCCAGTTCTCTTATTCCTTCGCGTCTCCGGTAACACTGAAATCCAAAATGTTCAGTTGGTCGAAAACCGGATGGATCGTGAAGAATATTCCTCCAGCTCGTGTCTGGATTTTCCGAAAGCCCTTTTGATTTCTCAAAGGCAGGCGTTTAGCGGTCAATCACCTAAAAACACGCATCTTCCATAAACCTTACGCTTGGGTAGTATAGGGTACTCTTCGTGCCGACTTTACCAGAGATCATGCAGCTCTTGAACGAGAGGTTGCAGAGCCATGTCGTGAGGATAGCCCTATGAAGCCAAAGATACTCGTTTTTTCAGGTTCAACCCGCAAGGGATCCTACAATAAAATGCTGGCAGAGCTGATGGCGAAACACCTGACGATCGCCAATGCAGAAGTAACCACAATCAGCCTCGCCGACTATCCTCTGCCTATTTACGATGGTGACCTGGAAGATGATACGGGTATCCCTGAAAATACATTCAAGCTCAGGAAGCTCATTGAGACCCATCATGGGATCTTCATAGCCAGCCCGGAATACAACTCCTCAATCACCCCTTTGCTGAAGAATACATTGGACTGGATCAGTCGCATCCAGTTGCCAGAGGAAGAGCCGCTTCAGCTCTTCCACAAGTCGATCTATGCTGTCGGTGGGGCTTCTCCCGGTGCGCATGGTTCTTTGAGAGGCCTCATGCACCTGAGAACGATCATGGAAGTGTCTTTAGGATGCCTTGTCCTGCCAGAAATGGTCTCTATTAATTTTGCGGGCAAGTCCTTTGATGAAAATGGCGACCTCACAAAAGACCATCAGATCAAGCGATTGCATAAGCTTGTTGACCGCTTCGTCAGTGAGGCAAGTCACGTAAAGCTACAGGATAACTGAGTTTTTTTGGCTTGCCGCATTGGCAATGCGGCAAGGACTACATACATAATACCGCAGACACAAATTTGAAATTGAGTTGCGCGGGAGTTTGCTCCGTTGCCGATAGAACTCTGGAGAAAAATGAATGAGTGAACCTGAACAGTGGCACGGCACAACCATCTTGACCGTGCGCAAAGGCGGCAAAGTCGTAATTGCTGGAGATGGTCAGGTGTCTCTTGGATCAACGGTCATTAAAGGCACTGCACGCAAGGTCCGCCCACTGGCAGGCGGTAAGGTTATTGCCGGCTTTGCAGGCGCGACTGCTGATGCGTTCACGCTGTTTGAGCGCCTTGAAGCCAAGCTTGAGCAATACCCTGACCAGTTGATGCGTGCATGCGTTGAAATGGCGAAAGACTGGCGTACAGACCGCTACCTTCGCCGTCTGGAAGCCATGATGCTGGTTGCTGACAAAAAGCACTCTCTGGTGCTGACAGGTACCGGCGACGTGCTTGAGCCGGAAAATGGCGTCATGGGCATCGGTTCCGGTGGCAACTTCGCGCTGTCCGCGGCACGTGCGCTGGTTGATATGGACCTGACCGCAGAAGAGGTATGTCGCAAGTCCATGACAATCGCAGCAGACATCTGCGTCTACACAAACAGCAACGTTACCGTCGAAGTGCTCGACGAAGAGTAAGGATAGCGACAAGATACGACTGGAGATCAATAATTTTCGATCTCCAGTTCTGCGTTCAAGACACTTTTAGATCAGCTTAATTTGCTAAGCCAAGGATACTTGAAGCTTTTAATGTTCCATTTGGATTTGACGAGGAACTGATGATATCAAGAGCATCTCTTACCGGAGCCATCTCCGCAGGAATTATCAGCGCAGATCAAGCTGATAAGCTCGTCTCCTATTTATCTCTTCAAGCAGAAAACATTCAGAACCAACAAACGACTGATAGCCTCCATGATCCGGAAGAAGTTCGGTTTACACGCGGCTTTCATGATATTTTCATTAGCCTTGGTATCCTAATTCTTTTTGCTGGCTACGGTGTTGGGTTTGGGGACACGCTCACTCAAGGCGGGCTTCCTACAGCTGCTGTTGCTGGCGCAGCTGCCATCATCACATGGGTGCTGGCTGAATGGTTCACCAAGATCAAGAAGCTCGCGCTTCCTTCAATTTTACTGACAGGATTGTTTGGAGGTTCAATTGCGCTTGTTGGATTTGGCCTGTTCACACCTGATGTTCTGAACAACGACTCCGAAGCCATTCAGGTCATTCTGAGTTCCATCTTCGCTTTAGTGGGCGCTTCGTTGTTTTACTGGCGCTTTAAGGTGCCAATAACACTGACCGTCATTGTTGCGGGGATCATGGGCTTGATCGTAGGCGCATTGACACTAGTGACTGACACGAAAATTCTTGACTATCTGTCCTGGGTTTCGCTGGTCTGCGGTCTGTTTGCATTCGGTTGCGCGATGTATTTTGACACCAAAGACACCAAGCGAGAAACACTCAACACAGACAAGGCTTTTTGGCTTCACCTGCTTGCTGCCCCGCTTATCGTTCATTCCATCTTGAGTGGAATGTACTTTGAACAGCAGACAGAAGCTTATGCCTTGGTCTCCATTGCTGTTGTCCTGGCATTTGGTGCGGTCGCTCTCATCATCGACCGTCGTGCAATGCTGGTTGCAGCGCTGAGTTACCTAGGCTTCGCATTAGCCTATTTGCTGGAGTCTGCCGACTTTTCTGCATCGCAGCTAACTGCTATCTCCCTTGTATTGCTTGGGAGTTTTGTTTTGCTACTCGGTTCAGGCTGGAACGTGGCGCGACGGATCGTTATGCGCCCTCTTGCAGGAACCACACTCACTACATATCTGCCACCTATCCGGAACTAGAAAGTAAGAAAATGACAAATTTCTCTCCTCGGGAAATCGTTAGTGAACTCGATCGCTATATCATCGGCCAGCATGACGCGAAACGCGCAGTGGCAATTGCACTGCGCAACAGATGGCGTCGTCAGCAGTTGGATGAAGAGCTGCGCGAAGAAGTTCAGCCAAAGAACATTCTCATGATTGGCCCAACCGGTGTTGGTAAAACTGAGA
>NZ_LCWX01000145.1:141512-155733 GCF_001431305.1 Pseudovibrio sp. POLY-S9 | reverse complement strand
TCTCTCGTCGCCTTGCTAAGCTTGCGAATGCTCCTTTCACAAAAGTTGAAGCAACCAAGTTTACCGAGGTGGGATACGTTGGCCGTGATGTAGAGCAGATCGTTCGTGATCTGGTCGAATCCAGCATCGCCCTTGTGCGTGAGCAAAGCCGCAAAGAAGTCGAAGCAAAAGCACATGTTCTTGCTGAAGAGCGTGTTCTGGATGCATTGGTCGGCAACAATGCAAGCCCGGCCACCCGTGATACATTCCGCAAGAAGCTGCGCGAAGGTGACCTCGACGACAAAGAAATTGAAGTTGAGGTGCGTGCCAACCCACAGATGCCAAGCTTCGATATTCCTGGCATGCCAGGGGGCAGCGTCGGTGTCATGAATATCTCTGACATGCTGGGTAAGGCATTTGGTGGTCAGACCAAGCCGAAGCGCACAAACGTCAAAGATAGCCACAAGCTTCTTCTGGCAGAGGAGTCCGACAAGCTTCTCGATGAAGAGAAGGTTGTTCAAGAGGCCATCGAGCTGGTTGAAAACTCCGGCATCGTTTTCCTCGATGAGATCGACAAAATCTGCGGGAAAGATGGCCGTAATGGTGGCGATGTTTCCCGTGAAGGCGTTCAGCGTGACTTGCTGCCACTGATCGAGGGTACTGTTGTTTCAACAAAACATGGCCCGGTGAAAACAGACCACATTCTGTTCATCGCATCTGGTGCATTCCATGTGTCAAAACCATCAGACCTTCTGCCTGAACTTCAGGGTCGGCTTCCGATCCGTGTTGAGCTGAAAGCGCTGACGAAAGAAGATTTTGTCAAGATCCTGACAGAAACCGAAGCCAGCCTGATCAAGCAATATGTTGCATTGATGGCGACGGAAAGCGTGAGCATCGAATTTACCGAGGACGCAATCGACGAGATTGCGACAGTTGCTGTTGATTTGAATGCGACGGTCGAAAACATTGGGGCTCGCCGCTTGCAGACTGTGATGGAGCGCGTGCTGGATGAGATTTCCTTCGTCGCACCAGACAAGTCTGGTGAGCAGGTCACAATTGATGCAGCCTACGTGAAGTCGAATGTGAGTGAACTGGCCAAGAATGTCGATTTGTCTCAGTTCATCCTCTAACTGACGAAAAAATCAGTCGGAAAAAGAAAACCTAACGGAATGTGGCAAGGAAAAATACTTGCCGCATACCACCTCAAGTGGCAGCATGCCGACATGGTAGCTATTCGCAAAAGTAATGAAGAAGGTCACGACCGAAAGTTTCTGGTTGTAGTCGATGACACTCCAGAATGTGGTCGAGCCATCGTTTATGCCTCAAAGCGTGCGGCCCGTACCGGCGGCGTCGTTCTCTTGCTCTTTGTCATTGCACCCGGAAACTTCCAGCATTGGCTAGGGGTTGAGGATATCATGCGCCAGGAAGCGCGTGATAATGCAGACACCATTTTGGCCAAAGCTGCCGAAAAGGTGAGAGCTGCTGCACGGACAGAGCCAGAGCTGGTTGTGCGCGAAGGTCACCAGTCAGATGAGATCATTGACCTGATTGAAGAAGATGCAGACATTGCGATTCTTGTATTGGCAGCAGGAACCAGCAAAGAAGGCCCAGGGCCTCTTGTTTCATCCATTGCGGGCAAATCGGCAGGAACATTCCCGATTCCGACAACCATCGTACCAGGTAATTTGGACGATGATGCACTAGATGCTCTTGCCTGATCAGGTTTACCTATCATATAGAACTTGAAAACAGTCATTGCTGAAGCGTTAAGTAGTGTAAACTGTGCTGCGACTGCTTGCGAAAGCTCTTTGGCATAAAAATCGGAAACAAAACCATGTTCATTCAGACCGAAGCGACACCAAATCCGGCAACTCTCAAGTTCTTGCCTGGCCGAGTAGTCTTGTCGGAAGGCACACGCGATTTTCGCTCGGCAGGAGAAGCCACAATATCGCCTCTGGCGGAGAAGCTTTTTACTATTCCAGGCGTTGTTGGCATCTTCTTTGGTCATGACTTTATCACCGTAACTAAGGATGAAACTGATTGGCAGCATATGCGCCCGGCCATTCTTGGTGCGATCATGGAAAACTTCATGGCCAACACCCCGATCCTGAAAGGTGAGGAAGCTGGTGATGGCGATACAGGAGAAGAGTTCTTCGACGCAGAAGACGAAGAAACCGTAACCATGATCAAAGAGCTCCTCGAGACCCGCGTACGCCCTGCAGTTGCTCAAGATGGTGGTGACATAACATTCAGGGGATATCGTGAGGGTATCGTTTATTTGAGCATGCGCGGCGCCTGTGCAGGTTGCCCATCCTCAACAGCGACACTGAGCCATGGTATTCAGAACCTGATGCGGCATTTCATCCCAGAAGTTCAAGAAGTTAGGCAAATGTAGTTTCTACTAATGTAAATCTTCTGAAACAGGGCAGCACCAGCTGCCCTTTTTGCTGCAAGGCCAAAAAATACTCCGGGTGTTAAACGAATTGGTTGCTCGACAACCAGCTGCCCTAACGATAAGCCGAACTTATGAAGTTGCTTGCTATTGATACCGCACTAAGTACCTGTGCTGCCGCCGTTTTAACCGATGAAGGCGGTACGCCGGATATTGTCTCCCAATGCGAAGATCTCGGACGAGGTCATGCCGAACGCATTATGGGCATGGTTGCGAGTGTCATGACGGACTCCTCGACAACGTTTAACTCACTGGACCGCATTGTTGTAAATGTTGGTCCGGGTAGTTTTACAGGTCTGCGTGTCGGTCTTTCCATTGCGCGTGGGTTTGGTCTCGTTCTCGAAAAGCCTGTTGTCTCGGTCACAACATTGGCTGCAATCGCACACGAGTCTTTGGACGCAGCTCCCGTCAGAAAACCAATTCTGGTGGTTCTCGATGCGCGTCGTAATGAAGTCTACTGCCAAAAGTTTGATGAAACTGGCGCTCCGATTGGAGAGGCCCGCGTTTCAACCGTTAAGGACCTGGCACACAGTCTCGATGCTGAGACCATTCTGGCAGGCTCTGCTGCACAGGCTGTCGCCAATGCTGCAGGCATAGATAAATCTCGCGTTTGCAATGATGCCGCTGCTGCATCGATTGACTACATCGCAAAGCTCGGTAAAGGTGCAAAGCGTAAGGATAAAGCTCCGATGCCACTCTACCTTCGGGCTCCTGATGCTATTCCGGGTGAGAAAGGAAAGGTTCGTCGTCAATGAAGTCCTGGTGGACATCAGAAAAGCCGCCGGTTATTGAGCGTGCTGAGAAAGACGACCTGCCTAAACTGGCGAAACTTCATGCCGAGTGCTTCAAGCAAAATTGGGGTACAGCAGAACTTGCCGCAATCTTTGAGCAAAAAGGCGTTTTCTTCCTGTCTGCCCGCACATCTGGTGTGACTGGAAAAGCCGATCTGGGCTTTGTCGTGATCCGTTCGATTGCAGGTGAGGCCGAAGTCTTGACTATTGCAGTCTCCCCGAAGCATCAAAAAAGGGGGATAGGGCGGAAACTTATGGAAGCCGCCATCTTCCAGCTTTACTCTGATCGTACCGAAGCACTGTTCTTGGAAGTGGATGACACGAACAGCTCCGCATTGAGGCTTTATAAAAACTTGGGCTTCAAGCAGGTTGGAGAAAGAAAAGCGTATTATGCGGCTAGCGAAGGCAGTGGAACAGCGCTTGTTATGCGTTGCGATCTCGTTTAAGCGACACTACGCATGTGAGATGAGGCTTTTAGCTCACGCTCAAACCGCGTAACAGTGAAACTGGTTCTTTTCTCTCACAGTTTTGAGGGCTAGGATACCAACACAGACTGGAACTGTGGTGCCTGTGTGATTTTGAGGAATTGGGGCAAATGACGGCAGAAGAAAAAATGACGCTGATTGAAATGTGTGCTCATAAGGGTATGCGGATGACAGAACAGCGCCGCGTGATTGCTGATGTAATTCAGTCTGCTGAAGACCACCCAGATGTGGAAGAGCTTTACAGAAGAGCCTCCAAGATCGACCCGAAGATCTCTATCTCAACTGTTTACCGCACAGTGAAGCTTTTTGAAGACTCCGGTATCATTGAACGTCACGATTTCCGCGATGGCCGCTCCAGGTACGAAACCGTTTCTGATGAACACCACGATCACCTGATTGATTTGCGCACGGGTGACGTGATTGAGTTCCGGAGTGAAGAAATCGAAAAAATGCAGGAAGAAGTCGCGCGTAAGCTGGGCTTCAAACTGGTTGATCATCGCCTGGAGCTCTACGGTATTCCGTTAGACGAAAAATAGGGGCCGTGCATGGCAACTGTCAGAGCAATTTGCATACTTGCCGCACTAACACTCTTAACGCTAACCCTCGTTCCCCCTCAGTGGGTCGCAATGAAGTTAGGTTGGCCCATTCAACGGCAAATTCCTCTGTTCTGGCACAAAATCGCGTCTCGTCTGATTGGACTGCGCATCCAGCAGCATGGGGAAATGTCGTTGGAACGCCCTCTTCTTGTAGCGTCCAATCATTGCTCCTGGCTGGATATTGTCGTTATCGGATGCACCAAGCCACTGAGCTTTATCGCTAAGTCTGAAGTTGCTGGATGGCCGATATTTGGTCAGTTTGCTAAGCTCCAACGGACAGTCTTTGTCAATCGACAGCGCAGAACTGATACCGGTCGTGTTGCTAAGGAAGTCGCTAAGCGCATGGCTCAAGGCGATGCGATGGTGTTGTTTGCTGAAGGCACATCCAGCAATGGCAATGAAGTACTGCCATTCAGATCTGCACTGGTTGGTGCCGTTCATCACGCAATGATTGTCGGTGAAAAAGATGTTGCTTATGTGCAACCACTCTCAATTGCCTATACGCGCCTGCAAGGCATGCCAATGGGACGTTTCTGGCGCGCTCATGTTGCCTGGTACGGCGACATGGAACTCGCTGGCCATCTCTGGTCTGTCATTAAAGAAGGCGGATTAGATGTTGATTTGACATGGGGAACTCCCGTTCCTATCGAAAAAGCAACTAATCGCAAACGCTTAACACGCGATTTGGAAGAGCAGGTCAGAGGGATGACCATAGAAGCATTGCAGGGAAATGGTCCCAAACAAGAAGAGCAGGCTCAAACCTGATCAAGACAAGGCTTCTCTTTCGGCGTAAAACAGAGTAAAGCTCTCCGAAATTCTGAAAATGACGAGCTGGCGTTGCTGATGAATCAGGCAGGTGCGCTCGAATTGCTGGGCATTAGAAAAAGAAGATACTCCGGCAGCAGATCCACTTGAGGATTTAATGGATAACCTAGTAGAAAACGAAAACCTGAGCCAATCCGAAAACACTGCGGAGGCGCTCGAAAAAACCGAAGCGACCCGTAAAGTTTTCATCAAGACCTATGGCTGTCAGATGAACGTTTACGACTCCGATCGTATGAACGACGCGCTGAGCAACGATGGTTACGTTAAAACAGAAAATCCGGATGATGCGGATCTAGTTATCCTGAACACCTGCCACATTCGTGAGAAGGCGGCAGAAAAGGTCTACTCTGAACTTGGCCGTATTCGTAAGCTGAAGGAAGCGAAAGCCAAAGACGGCAAGCAGATGATGGTGTCTGTCGCTGGTTGTGTCGCTCAGGCTGAAGGTGCGGAGATTTCCCGCCGAGCGCCTATTGTTGACCTTGTTGTTGGCCCGCAGTCTTACCACCGCCTTCCAGAGCTGCTGAACCGTGCCTCCAACGGATCAAAGGTCGTTGAGACAGAGTTTGATATTCAGGAAAAATTCAAGCACCTCGCGACACCTTCCAAGGAAGCAGTCCGCAAGCGTGGTGTCACAGCATTTGTGACTGTTCAGGAAGGCTGCGATAAGTTCTGTACCTTCTGTGTGGTGCCTTACACTCGTGGTGCTGAAGTCTCCCGTAAGGTAGAGCAGATTGTCATGGAAACCGAGCGCTTGGCAGCTGCTGGTGTCCGTGAAGTGACCTTGCTTGGCCAGAACGTCAACGCATGGCACGGTGAAGGTCCAGATGGCCGTGAATGGGGCCTTGGTGAACTTCTGTTCCGCTTGGCAAAGATCGACGGCATTGAGCGCCTGCGCTACACCACGTCTCACCCAAGGGATATGGAAGACAGCCTGATTGCAGCTCATCGCGATCTTGATATTCTGATGCCTTATCTGCATTTGCCAGTTCAATCTGGGTCCGATGCGATCCTGAAAGCAATGAACCGCAAACACACCCGTGATGACTACTTCCGTCTGATCGACCGCATTCGCGAAGCGCGTGATGATATCGCACTCTCCGGCGATTTTATCGTTGGTTTCCCGGGTGAGACTGATCAGGATCACAAAGACACTCTGGATCTGATCCGTCGCGTCACCTATGGCTCTGCATTCTCCTTCAAATACAGCCCGCGTCCGGGTACTCCGGGTGCAACACTGGAAGAGCAGATCGACGAGCGAGTGAAGTCCGAGCGTCTGGCAGAATTGCAAGAACTGCTCAGCACCCAGCAAAAAGACTTCAATGCGTCATTGATTGGCAAAACAATTGATGTACTGTTTGAGAAGGAAGGCCGCAGAGAAGGTCAACTTGCAGGTCGTTCACCTTGGCTCCAGCCAGTTCATGTAAATGCGCCGTTGGACCTGTATAGTGAAATCAGATCAGTAGAAATTGTCGCTGCCAGCGCAAATAGTCTGGAAGGTCGCCTTGTTTAGGTGCATGATGCTCCCAGATTCTCGCGTAAAAGCGAACGGAGGCATTATTTGAAGGGCAGAGCCCAGACAACGTCCGCTTCAAGGACGGCCATGCGCCCCATTGCGGCATCAGATATGATGCATGTGGTATTGGCATTCGAAGACAATAGGCTTGTGAGCGATCTGTTCGGTCAGTTCGACCAGAACCTTGCGCTGATTGAACAGCGGTTGGGTGTTGAGGCAGTTGCACACGGCAATCAGGTCACCATTCGCGGCAATAAAACGTCAACAGAGCAGGCTAAGCTTGCTCTGGAGTCACTTTATACGCGTCTTCAGGGTGGTCACGACATCACACCTGGTGATGTTGATGGCGCAATCCGTCTGGCAGAAGTTGCTGAAGCGCAGCTCTCTTTGCCAACGATGGAGCCCAAGTCTCGTATGGCATTTGCGCAGATTGCCACGCGCCGCAAAACACTGGTCGCCAGAACAGCCGCTCAGGATGCTTACGTCCGGGCAATGGACCGTTCTGACCTTACCTTTGGCGTTGGTCCAGCTGGTACAGGTAAAACCTTCCTTGCGGTTGCTTACGCTGCTGCATTGTTGGAGCGTGGCGAGATTGATCGTATGATCCTGTCTCGTCCAGCTGTTGAAGCTGGCGAACGCCTCGGCTTCTTGCCGGGCGATATGAAGGATAAGGTCGACCCGTATCTGCGCCCGCTTTACGATGGCCTCAACGAGATGATGGCACCGGAAAAGCTGGAACGCGGCTTGGAAAGTGGTATGATTGAAGTCGCACCCCTCGCATTCATGCGTGGTCGTACGCTCTCCAACGCTATCGTTATTCTCGATGAAGCCCAGAATACGACGACGATGCAGATGAAGATGTTCCTGACGCGCTTGGGTGAAAACTCCAAGATGATCGTGACAGGAGATCCGAGTCAGGTCGACTTGCCTCCGGGCCAGATGTCCGGTTTACGTGAAGCTTTGAAAATTCTGAGTGGCGTCGAAGGTATCTCTCGCGTGGACTTCACAGAGAGCGATGTTGTTCGTCATGAGCTGGTGGCACGTATCGTAGGCGCTTACGACAATGATAGCCGTCGCCGGTTGGAAGCCAAAGAACGCAGGCAAGCTGAAGAGACTGCCAAGGCAAATGAAGAGCAAGGCTCCCAGGAATGAACACAGCTTGCCCGGTACACATTGACCTGCTGATTGAAGCAGGCGATTGGGAGAGTGAAGAACTATTGGAAGCGATTGCTGAAAAAGCAATCGCCGCCGCTTTTGAAACAAGTGAGCTGAGTGTAATAGAAAACACAGAAGTTTCTCTTGTCTTCACCGATGATGCCCATATTCAGGAACTGAATAAGATGTGGCGCGAGAAGGACAAGCCAACGAACGTCTTGTCTTTTCCGGGAGACGATAGCGAAGAGCCGCCATTCGGCCCGCTATTAGGTGATATTATTATTGCAAAAGAGACGGTAAAGCGCGAAGCTGTAGAGCTTGAAATACCATTTGAACACCATCTGATTCATCTTATTGTTCATGGAACCCTTCATCTTTTTGGATATGATCACCAGATAGATGAGGAAGCGGAAGAAATGGAAGCGGAAGAACGCCTGATTTTGGCGAGCCTACAAATCCCCGATCCATACAAAGATGCGCCATTATCGGCAGATAAATAACCCCTGGTATTCACGGTGAGTACAGGGAACAACGAGAGAGAGATGAGCCCGGAACCTCGAAGTACAGAAGGTGCAAGCACCTCCGCTCAGGCCGAAACTGCAGAGCCTGCAAGTAGTACCGGCACAGCTGTTGCCGAAGATACCTCTGAGCCACAAGCGATGAAGCCTGGTGTCCTGACCAGGCTGAAATCAAAACTGAACCCGTTTAGAGGTTTCCGAAGAAGCGCGGCTGTTTCATTGCGCGAAGATTTGGAAGATGAACTCGCCCGCGATAGTGAAGGTGCTGATGCTGCTTTCACGAAGGAAGAGCGCGAGTTGCTGACAAACATCCTCCAAATGCGCGAATCTCGAGTTGAAGATGTCATGATCCCACGGGCCGATATTGAGGCCGTGGAAGATACAACGACAATTGGTCAGGTGATGGCCTTGTTCAGGGCATCCGGCCACTCTCGTATGCCTGTTTATCACGACAATCTGGATGATCCGCGAGGCATGGTCCACATCAAGGACTTGATGTCCTACTTCGTCGAGCTGGCTGTAAAAGCCAAGAAGACTGATGTGCCTTTGACCTTGGTGAAACCAGAAAAGAACTCCTCCGAAAAGTCGACAGAAGAAAAGTCTCTGCTCGATCTGTCTTGTGTTGATCTCTCAACGCCATTGAACGCGACAGGCCTGATCCGGCCTCTGCACTTTGTGCCTCCATCCATGTCTTCCTCTGACTTGATGAAGAAGATGCAGGTAACCCGTGTGCAGATGGCGCTTGTGATTGATGAATACGGCGGAACCGACGGCCTCGTGTCACTTGAGGACATCGTTGAGACAGTGGTCGGCGACATTGAAGATGAGCATGATAAGGACGAAGAAGAACTTATCATGAATGTCAGCCCGGGTGTTTGGGTAGTTGACCCTCGAATTGATCTGGAAGACCTTCAGAAAGAGCTCGGAGCGGATTTCAAGCTCGTCGAAGAGCAGACGGAAGAAGTGGACACACTTGGTGGTCTGCTGTTCTCTATTCTGGACAGGGTTCCGGTTCGTGGTGAGTTGATCATAGATAAGACCTTGCCAGCTTTCGAGTTCGAAGTAATTGATGCTGACTTGCGCCGCATTAAACGCCTTCGTATTTCCAAGCGCCGGGTTGATCAGCGCGTGGCAGTTCAGAGAATACGCCCACGCAGGCCGGAAGCTGCAGAATAAGCAGCGTAAATTTGAATTTTTACCTATGATATTCGGGAGTGGGGAATGGTCTCTGCCATTGATAAGTCTCGAACTCTGATAAGCAGTCTTCGGGAATTATCAGGGTGGAGACGTGGACTTCTTGCTTTTGCAGGGGGAATAGCATCTGCCTTTGCGTTCCCTCCCTACGGTGCCTTTCCCATCCTTTGGGTGACGCTGCCACTACTGATCCTTCTGCTTGATGGAGCAAAGGGTCAGACCGTAGATCACCGTAAAGCCCGTTTTTTTGCGTTCTTTCGTGTTTCCTGGGCGTTTTTCTTCGGGTTCTTCCTGATCGGATTGTTCTGGATTGCCGAAGCGTTTCTCGTCGACGCTAAGAGCTATGCTTGGATGATCCCTTTCGCGCTGGTCATACTGCCCGGTGGTCTTGCTTTGATCCCGTCATTGGTGCTGAGCGGGGTGTCCTTATTCTGGACGCATGGGGTCTCACGTATTCTGCTTTTTGTGGTTGCTTTGGCTCTTTCCAACTGGCTGCGTGGACACATGCTCACAGGCTTTCCATGGAATGTGTGGGGCTATGCCTTTGCCGAAAACCTTACACTGATGCAAAGCTTCTCTGCCTTGGGAATTTACGGTGTCGGTTTTCTTGTGTTGTTCCTGTTTTCGATGCCTGCTGTGCTGATTGACCAGAGGCGTAAGGCTGCTGCTGCCTATATCTCCGCGTGTGTGCTGGTATGGGCCGGCGTGGTTGCATACGGAACGAATAGGTTGCAGGCTCCTCAACAGGCGGTTGAAGGGCTTCAGGTGCTGGTAATACAACCCAATGTACCTCAAGCGGACAAGTGGAAGCCCGAGAACAGACAAAGACTCCTACCGCTCTATCTTCAGCAAACACAGCAGGCGCTTTCCGAGCTGAAACTGGATACCGAGACCCTCATCTTCTGGCCTGAATCAGCTTTTCCATTCCTGCTGGATGAGGAACCAGGGGCTCTGGAGGCCATCGGAGCCACGCTTCCCCAAAATACTATGTTGATTACAGGTGGTATTCGTCGCGAACTGTCCGAGAACGGGAATCTCTTTTTTAACAGTACTTTTGTTGTGTCGGACGAAGGTGCACTCATAGATATCTATGACAAAGTGCGGCTGGTTCCGTTCGGGGAATATTTGCCAAAGCGCTGGCTTCTACAATCCATTGGTGTGGAGCGTCTCGTTCCGGCTCCAGCAGATTTTACTGCAGGGACGCGGCACAAAAAAATAGATTTAAAAAATTCACTTAGTTTCCAGCCCCTGATTTGTTATGAGGCAATCTTCCCGCAAACTGTTCTGCCTGTATCTGAGCGACCTAACTTGCTCGTAAATCTAACGAATGACGGATGGTTTGGCGAAACAGCAGGTCCGTACCAACATTTGGCACAGGCAAGAGTTAGAGCAGTTGAACAAGGCGTGCCGTTGGTGCGAGCTGCAAATACTGGTATTTCCAGTCTAGTAGATTCCAATGGTAGAATACTCGCAGAAGTTGTTCTAAATAAAAAAGGTAGTTTCAATAGTGAATTGCCTAAAATACTAAGACCCACGCCTTACGTGAGGGTGGGTGATTCAATTTTTTGGGGAATTATTCTAGTAGTTGTTAGTCTCCTATTGGTGATGGAGAAATTATTACCTACCCGTAGAGATTGACGAATGCACGCAAATGTCGTCATCTAATACACGTAAAGGTTTTCGTCTGGATCGTCAGATTTGGCCTCAAAAAAACCTTATGGGCCTGCCACCGATGCCTCTGTCAGAGGTTGTTTTGGCAATAGTCGAAATGCAGGTTTGATGAATTGCGTTCTTGCGAGAGTTGCTGAAATGCGCTCTCGTTTAAATAAAAACCCACGGTAAGGCACCGTAAAAAACCAAAGAAGAGGGCCTTTGATAATGCCCAGCAAAAAAGCACCAAACCCTATCGATATTCATGTCGGCAGCCGTGTACGTTTGCGCCGCATGATGCTTGGCATGAGTCAGGAAAAACTTGGCGAAAGCCTTGGTATTACATTCCAGCAAATCCAGAAGTATGAAAAAGGGACCAACCGGATTGGTGCAAGCCGCTTGCAGCACATTGCGACCATTCTGAAAGTGCCTGTCGCCTTTTTCTTCGAAGATGCTCCGGGAACCCCGGATGAGACGCCTGGTGTTGGTGATAATCCACAAACCACATACGTCGTCGACTTTTTGTCATCTTCTGATGGTTTAGCTCTCAACAAGGCTTTCGTTCGCATAGAAAACCCGAAAGTTCGCAAAAAGGTTGTAGAGCTCGTCAAGAGTCTTGCTGGGGATGAAGATTAAGTTTGTGATCCGTAAAATTTCGCAATTCTCCGGCAATTTTGATCTAAATCTCTTGACGTAATCGACATTCCTTGTTTGATGTAACACCAGAAGCGACGGATATGCCGTCGCTTCAATTATATTTTTCTTCCCAGAAGGACGTTTGCCAATGGCTCGTCAGAACTACGTGTTCACGTCGGAATCGGTTTCAGAAGGCCATCCCGACAAAGTCTGCGATCGCGTTTCAGATACGATCGTAGACGCATTTCTAAAGGAAATGCCAGAAGCCCGTGTAGCGTGTGAAACGCTTGCAACAACAAATAAGCTTGTTATTGCAGGTGAGACCCGCGGCCCGGCCTCTCTCACAAAAGAATATTTGGCTCACATTGCCCGCCTTGCTGTAAAGGATATCGGGTATGAGCAAGCCGGCTTTAATTGGAAAGACCTGGATGTTCAGGTTCTTTTGCATGGCCAGTCCGCTGACATTGCTCAGGGCGTAGACGCTGCTGACAATAAGGACGAAGGCGCCGGCGATCAGGGCATTATGTTTGGTTATGCATGTCGCGAAACTGAAGAGCTGATGCCTGCTCCAATCTTATACTCCCATAAGATCCTGCGTTTGCTGGCAGATGCTCGCAAATCTGGCAACGAGCCGATGCTCGGCCCAGATGCGAAGAGCCAGGTTTCCATTCGCTATGAGGATGGTAAGCCGGTAGAGGCAACATCCATCGTGCTGTCCACTCAGCATCTGGATGAAACCATGACCTCTGACGATGTGCGTGCTGTTGTCGAACCTTACATCCGCGCAGCACTGCCGGGTGACTGGGTGACCAGCAACACCATCTGGCACATCAACCCAACCGGCAAGTTCGTGATCGGTGGTCCTGATGGCGACTGTGGTCTCACAGGTCGTAAGATCATCGTGGATACATACGGCGGCGCTGCTCCACACGGTGGCGGTGCGTTCTCGGGTAAAGACCCAACCAAGGTTGACCGCTCTGCCGCATACGCTGCTCGCTATCTCGCGAAAAACGTTGTGGCCGCTGATTTGGCAGACAAGTGCACCATTCAGCTGGCTTATGCGATTGGTATCGCTGAACCGCAATCTGTCTTCGTCAACTTGCATGGTACGGGCCGTGTTGAAGGCGAGCGCGTTGAAGCTGCAATCCGTGAAGTCATGAGCTTGACTCCGCGCGGCATTCGCGAGCACCTCAATTTGAACAAGCCAATCTACGCACGTACAGCAGCCTACGGCCACTTTGGCCGCGAAGCTGAAGGTGATGGTGGTTTCTCTTGGGAGAAAATCGACCTTGTCCATAACCTACGTGATGCTGTAGAGAAAGCCTACGCTTAACCTCTAACGCTAGAGAATGAACAGCTGGCCGGGGCGACCTCTGGCCAGCTTGTGTTTATGAGAACGATGGTAGATCACTACAAAGGCTCTTTTTTCGGCCGCCGCGTCGGAAAACCAGCAAGTCCGCGACAATCGCAGTTGCTTCAGGATGTTATGCCACAAGTGGCGTTGGACCTGACACAAACACCTCCAGAAAATCTGGCAGAGTTATTCCCCGTCCCAGTAAAGAGCGTTTGTCTTGAAATTGGCTTTGGGGGATCTGAGCACCTAATTCATCGCGCCAGAGAAAATCCTGAAATCGGATTTATCGGGTGTGAGCCGTTTAGCTCTGGCATTATCAAGGCTGTCTCCAGCATTGAAGAGCATGGTCTCAAGAATATCCGTTTGTTTGATGATGACGCGGGTAAGTTGCTCGACTGGCTTCCGGCTGCATCATTGGATATGGCTTATCAGCTTTACCCAGATCCATGGCCAAAGAAGAAGCATTGGAAGCGTCGCTTTGTGAACCAGATCAATCTGACGCGCATTGCACGTGCTCTAAAGCCGGGCTGTGAATATCGATTTGCCAGCGATATCGACACCTATGTGGATTGGACGCTGTCCCATTGTCGCAGGCATCCGGCTTTTGAGTGGAGTGCCGAATGTGCTTCTGACTGGCGTACACCATGGAGCAATTGGCCAGGTACGCGGTACGAACGCAAGGCACACCGTGAAGGTAGAATTGGCCGTTACCTGACATTTTTACGGGTTCAAGAGACGAAAACCTAAAGGGGACTCGCTTTTGTCTGCGCTCATCTTTGATTTTCTGTTGCATACAGTGGTCAAATGACTATATTGCAGAGCAAGAGTTCTCTATCGGCTCAGTTAAGAGCATTGAGGAGTGGGCCCCGAAAGGACCCGCTCTTTTTTATTAGCTAAGTCGGTAGTGATGCCTGACTGTCGAAATTCAGGTATCCGAAATAACTGCCAAAGACACTAAGCATGTCTTTGCATTAAGACGATAGGTACCAAGTGGACGAAACCGATCCCCGGATTATAAAGGAAAAGGGCCTAGAAGCCCGCGTAGCTGAAATTGTCGAGCCGGTCGTTGCTGA
>NZ_LCWX01000145.1:137454-141422 GCF_001431305.1 Pseudovibrio sp. POLY-S9 | reverse complement strand
TCTGGGCTATCGGCTGGTGCGCATCCGTGTAAACGGAAACAATGGCTGCACCCTTCAAATCATGGCAGAGCGCCCGGATGGGACGATGGCTGTTGAAGATTGTGAAGAAATCAGCCACGCAGTTTCCCCGGCGCTGGATGTGGACGATCCAATCTCTGGTGCCTACCATCTCGAAATTTCATCTCCAGGTATTGACCGCCCGCTCGTTCGCGCAGGTGACTTCGAGCGCTGGGTCGGACATGTTGCGAAAATCGAAATGTCTGTGCCGCAAGCTGGGCGTAAGAGATATCGTGGACACATCATCGGTGTGGAAGATGGATGCGCGCTTATCAGAATGACCGATGTACAGGAAGGTCAGGATGAGGCAGCTCGTCTTCCGTTGGATGAGATTGGGTCAGCCGTATTGGTTTTGACTGATGAACTGGTCGATGCGGCATTGAAAGCCGATAAAGCCGCAAAAGCAGCCCGTGGGGAGCCTACGGACGACGACAGTTACCTCAATCACTGATTAGCTGTTCTTGTTGCGCAATGGGTTATGGGCGGTTCCGGTTTTAAAGAGCCACCCTTTTGTTTTGATGTTCCTGCTGGTGTGAAGGAAGGCAGGGCGTGGAAGGAGTTGACGAGGAATGGCTATCAGCGCAAACCGTTTGGAGCTGCTGCAGATCGCTGAAGCGGTCGCCCGCGAAAAGTCGATCGACCGTAGCATTGTGATTGCTGCTCTTGAGGATGCAATCCAAAAAGCCGCTCGCTCCCGTTATGGCACCGAGACTGAAGTTCGTGCCGAGATTAATCCGAAAACCGGTGAAATCCGCCTTCAGCGTTTGCTGCAGGTCGTTGATGTTGTCGAGAACATCTCAACTGAAATTGCTCTGGTTGATGCGCAGGAGCGCAACCCGGATGCAACAGTCGGCGATTTCATGGCAGATCCATTGCCGCCGCTTGACTTTGGACGTATTGCTGCTCAGTCCGCTAAGCAGGTCATCGTTCAAAAGGTCCGCGAAGCTGAGCGTGATCAGCAGTACGATGAGTTTAAAGACCGTATTGGTGAAGTGCTCAACGCTGTTGTGAAGCGCGTTGAATATGGCAATGTTGTTGTCGACACCGGTAAGGGTGAAGCAATCGTTCGTCGTGACGAACTGATCCCGCGCGAAATCTTCCGCAATGGTGATCGTATTCGTGCGCTGATCTTTGATGTGCGCCGCGAACAGCGTGGTCCACAGGTCTTCCTGTCTCGTACACACCCTCAGTTCATGGCAAAACTGTTCGCGCAGGAAGTGCCGGAAATCTATGACGGCGTTATCGAGATCAAGGCTGTTGCCCGTGATCCAGGCTCCCGCGCTAAGATCGCAGTCCTTTCTAACGACAGTTCTATTGATCCGGTTGGTGCGTGTGTTGGTATGCGTGGTTCCCGTGTTCAGGCTGTCGTTGGTGAACTTCAGGGCGAAAAAATCGACATCATTCCTTGGAATGATGATGCGGCAACTTTCATCGTAAATGCACTTCAGCCTGCTGAAGTTGCTAAGGTTGTTCTCGACGAAGACTCCGAGCGCATCGAAGTTGTTGTTCCTAACGATCAGCTGTCTCTGGCAATTGGTCGCCGCGGTCAGAACGTACGTCTTGCTTCTCAGCTCACCGGCTGGGGCATCGACATTATGACGGAAGCGGAAGAATCCGAGCGTCGCCAGAAGGAATTCCAGGTTCGTTCCGATCTCTTCCAGAATACCTTGAATGTTGACGAGATGGTTTCTCAGCTTCTCGCATCAGAAGGCTTTACTTCTGTAGAAGAAGTCGCGTACGTTGACCTCGACGAAATCTCGTCCATTGAAGGCTTCGACGAAGAAACAGCCGACGAAATCCAAGCTCGTGCACGTGAGTACCTGGAAGAGCAGGAAGCAAAGCTCGCAGAAGAGCGTCGTCAGCTTGGTGTTTCCGATGAGCTGGTTCAGGTCCCAGGTCTTACATCCGCAATGCTTGTTGCATTGGGCAAAGACGAAATCAAAACCATGGAAGACCTCGCAGGCTGTGCAGCTGACGACCTTGTTGGCTGGACGGAACGCAAGGATAAAGAAACCATTCGCGTGGAAGGTACTCTGAGCAGTTTCGATCTGTCTCGTGCTGATGCGGAAGCTGTCGTGATGTCAGCGCGTGTTGCTGCTGGATGGATCTCTGCGGAAGACCTTGTGGAAGTCTCTGAAGAAGAGCTGGAAGTCGAAGAAGAAGACTTCGAAGGCGAAACATTTGAAGAGACTGTGGTTGACGCCGACGAGGAATTGGCGCAAGAGAGCGGTGCAGAAGACGCAAAAGGCGAGCAGTCCTCTGAATAATCTGTAGCCGCTTGACTGCAGAAAAAAGTTTTATACGGGGGTGTGTTGAAGTTGCAGCATAAGGCTGCGGGTTTCTACATCCCCGTAACTGAATGAAAAATAACAACAATAGTAGGGTTGGGAATACGAAGTGCCGAGAAAAAATGAGCCGACAGAACGAACCTGCGCGGTCACGCGTGAAGTTCTACCGGTGACAGACCTTCTCAGATTCGTTATGGCTCCTGACAAAACTGTTGTAGTTGATGTGAAAGGCACCCTCCCGGGACGTGGGGTTTGGGTGTCGGCAAAGAAGTCTGTTTTGCAGGAAGCGATAAAAAGGCGCGCTTTCTCGAGAGGCTTTAAGGAGCAGGTAAACGCTGAAGACGGTTTGGCCGACCACACCGACAAACTGCTGGAGCAGGCAGCTCTGGGCGCACTGTCCATGAGCCGAAAAGCTGGCAACCTACATGTTGGCTTTTCGAAAGTCGAGGCAGCTCTCAAAAAGGAGAGTGTTCTTGCTCTGGTGCACGCCACTGAAGCCTCTGAAGATGGTGTGCGTAAGTTGGCGGCCCTAGCCGCTTCTAGATTTGGCAAGGTGGATCGTCTCAGCGTGATCCGCCTGTTTAACTCGGAACAGATGAGTACGCATCTGGATCGGGATAACGTTATACATGCTGTACTGCTGGCCGGCGAGGCAGGCAGAAACTTCGTGAAGCACGCGCAACGCCTTGCGCAATTCCGGGAAGTTTCTGTCATGGCTGACGACGACGGTACAAAGGGTGCAGTGGCGCAGGACTGAAGGCAATATGAGCGATACCAAAGACAACCACGACAATCCCACCGGCGGGGAAAAGAAAACGCTGGGCCTCAAACGCGGAGGCAGTGTTGAGAAGGGCACTGTTAAGCAGAGCTTCTCCCACGGCCGCTCCAAGGCAGTCGTCGTGGAAAAGAAGAAGCGCCGTGTAGTTGTGCCGGGCCAGGAAGGCTCCGCGGCACCTGCACCTGCTGCAGCTTCCTCTTCAACTCCTGCAGCCTCCCAGTCACGCCCGGAAAAGCGTCAGGGACAGCAGCAAGAGCGCGGTCCTCAGCAAGCTCGCCGTGGTGCGGGTGATGCTCAGAAGCGCGGTGAAGGCGGCGGTCGCGGTGGCAACCGTAACAACAATAACAACCAGCGTGGCGGTCAGCGTCGCGGTGGTGGTGGCGGTCAGGGCGGTGGTGCCGTTCTGAAAACCTTGACCAAAGGTGAAGCAGACGCACGTCTCGCAGCGCTTAAAATGGCCAAGGTTCGCGAAGTCGAAGATGCTAAACGCCGCGCTGAAGAAGCAAAGCGTCAGGAAATCTTGGCTGCACAGCGCGCTGTAGAAGCAGAAAAACAACGTGTAGAAGACGAAGCTCGCGCTAAGCGTGAAGCTGAAGAAGCTGCTGTACGTGCTAAGGCCGAAGCGAAAGCGAAGCGTGAAGCTGAAGCGGCTGCAAAAGCTGCTGAAGCTCCAAAGCCAGCACAGCGCGAAGAGCGTCCGGCACGTTCTGGTGATCGCCCTCAGCGCAGTGGCGATCGTGGTCCTCGTCCAGGTGGCGACCGTGGTCCTCGCCCAGCAGGTGATCGTGGTCCACGCCCGGCAGGTGACCGTGGTCCTCGTCCAGGTGGTGACCGTGGTCCACGCC
>NZ_LCWX01000145.1:126420-137358 GCF_001431305.1 Pseudovibrio sp. POLY-S9 | reverse complement strand
CGGCAGGTGATCGTGGTCCTCGTCCAGGTGGTGATCGTGGTGGTCGTCCACCAATGCGTGATGGCAAGCCGCCAAACCTGAATGGTCCTCGTCCAGGTGGCGGGCGCCCAGGTGGAATTTCTGCAGCTCCGGCAGAAAGCATGGAAACTGGTAAGGAAGTGAGCAAAAAGGCTCTAAAGCCTGCGCTACGTCCTAAAAAGCCTGTTGTGGCTGCTAAGCCAACACCTAAAGGCAACGATGACCGCCGTAAGTCAAAACTAACGATTACCCGCGCCACTGGTGGTGATGAAAGTCGTAATCGTTCACTGGCATCCATGCGCCGTCGTCGTGAGAAAGAAAAACGTAAGGGTCAAAAGGTTGTTCGTGAGAAGGTAGCGCGTGAAGTTGTGCTTCCGGAAGTGATCACCATTCAGGACCTTGCTCAGCGTATGTCTGAACGTGCTGTTGACGTCATCAAACTGCTGATGAAGCAGGGCCAGATGATGAAAATCAACGACGTGATCGATGCTGATTCCGCTGAACTGATCGCCGCAGAGATGGGTCACACCGTAAAACGTGTGTCTGAAGCTGACGTGGAAGAAGGTCTCTTCACCGTTGAAGACAACGACACTGATCTGTCCAACCGTCCACCGGTTGTTACAATCATGGGTCACGTTGATCATGGTAAGACGTCCCTTCTCGATGCGCTCCGCAAGGAAAACGTTGCTTCCGGTGAAGCTGGCGGCATTACACAGCATATCGGTGCATACCAGGTCGAGCAGAATGGCCAGAAGGTCACCTTCATCGATACCCCTGGTCACGCAGCGTTTACTCAGATGCGTGCTCGTGGTGCTAAGTCCACTGATGTTGTGATCCTCGTGGTTGCTGCTGATGATGGTGTGATGCCACAAACCAAAGAAGCTATTGTTCACGCAAAAGCTGCTGGCGTTCCGCTCATCATCGCGATCAACAAAATGGATAAGCCAGGCGCTGACCCTTCCCGCGTTCGCAACGACCTTCTTCGTGAAGATCTGGTTGTAGAAACCATGGGTGGTGACGTTATCGATGTTGAGGTCTCTGCTAAAGAAGGCACTAACCTTGATAAGCTGATCGAAATGATCCTGCTGCAGGCTGAGGTTCTTGAGCTGAAAGCTAACCCTAACCGTGCCGCTGAAGGTACCGTTATCGAAGCTAAGCTTGACGTAGGTCGCGGTCCAGTTGCTACTGTTCTGGTTCAGAAGGGTACACTCCGGGTTGGTGATGTTGTCATTGCTGGTTCCGAATGGGGTCGTGTTCGTGCGATGCTTGATGAGAATGGCAAGCCAGTTAAGGAAGCTGGTCCTTCCAAACCGGTTGAAGTTCTTGGCTTCCAGGCGACACCATCCGCTGGTGACATGGTTGCAGTTGTAGAAAACGAAGGCCGTGCTCGCGAGATTTCCGAATATCGTCACCGCCAGAAGCGCGACAAGATGGCAGCACGTATTGCTGGGTCTCGTGGTTCTCTGGAGGCGATGATGAAGGGCTTGCAGGAAGAAGGCAAAAAAGAATTCCCGCTCATCATCAAATCCGATGTGCAGGGTTCCGCCGAAGCAATCCAGGGTGCGCTTGAAGAACTTGGCAACGACGAAGTCGGCGCACGTGTTGTGGCAGCTTCCGTTGGTGGTATCACCGAGAGCGACATCACTCTGGCGATTGCGTCCAAAGCACCAATCATGGCGTTCAACGTCCGTGCAAACAAACAGGCTCAGGAAGCTGCGCGTCGCGAAGGCGTTGAGATCCGCTACTACAGCGTGATTTACGACCTCATCGACGATGTGAAGTCCACTATGTCTGGCATGCTTGCTCCAGAACGTCGCGAAACCTTCCTTGGTTACGCAGACATCAAAGAAATCTTCAACATCACCAAAATTGGTCGTGTTGCAGGTTGTCTGGTCACCGAAGGTGTCGTTCAGCGTGGCGCACAGGTTCGCTTGCTGCGTGACAACGTCGTCATCCACGAAGGTGAGCTGGGTACACTTAAGCGCTTCAAAGACGAAGTCAAAGAAGTTGAATCCGGTGTTGAGTGCGGCATGAACTTCACAAACTACAAGGATATGCGCGTCGGTGATGTCATCGAGTGCTTCCAGGTAGAAGAGATCGCTCGCTCCCTCTAACAGAGTGAAGAGCTAAACGAGCGAAATGAACATTCAGCAGCGCCGGCGCGGATTTATCCCCGTCGGCGCTCTGTTGTTCCAAACTCAAAGCAAATTGAGAGATAAAAATGGCAAAAGCACGCGATGAATTTGCAGGTCAGCCGTCTCAGCGCCAGTTGCGTGTAGGTGAGATTGTCCGCAAAGAACTGTCAGACATTTTGACACGTGGTCGGATCACCGATCCTGACCTTGACGGTGTTATTATCACGGTCCCGGAAGTACGCATGTCGCCTGATCTGAGATGGGCTGACGTTCTCGTCATGCCTATGGGCGGTCGCGATATCGACGTTGTCCTCACCGCACTTAAACGCAATGCAAAGTACCTTCGTGGGCAGGTCGCTCGACGCGTCACAATGAAATACACTTGTGATCTACGTTTTGTAGCCGATACGCGTTTTGATGATGATGATCTGATTACTCGACTGCTGCATGAGCCTAGCATCCGTAAGGATTTTGCTGATGGCGGCATCGATGACGATGATGATCAAGGTGATAACCGCGACTAAGCTTTACAGAGCATATTGCCAAAGAAGAAGTCGTGGGTTTCAGACCAGAGTACGCGCTCAGAAGCGCAACGCATGCAAAGAATTAAGAGCTGAGAAGTATGGCGCGCAAACAGCAGCGACGTAGACCCCGTTTCCCTGTAAACGGATGGCTTGTGTTGGATAAACCTCTAAACCTGACCTCTAATGATGCATTGGGGCAGTTGAAGAGGATTTTTCATCCTGAAAAAGTTGGACACGCAGGAACGCTTGATCCGCTTGCGACCGGCTGTCTGCCTATCGCCTTTGGGGAGGCCACCAAAACAGTTCCATACATCATGGATGGACGAAAGGTTTACCGCTTTGAGGTGACCTGGGGCACGCAAACCACCTCTGATGATGCTGAAGGCGAACCGGTCAAGACCTCCGATGTGCGCCCAACGCAAGATGAGATCCTCGAGGTTCTGCCAGAGTTCCGTGGCGCCATTGAGCAGGTTCCGCCAATTTTCTCCGCAATCAAAGTTGACGGAAACCGCGCTTACGATCTTGCCCGGGAAGGCGAAGACGTAAAGCTGGACGCGCGTACGATTGTGGTGCATCGCTTGGATCTGGTTGAGTGTCCAGATGAAAACCGTGCGGTTTTTGAAGCTGAATGCGGCAAGGGAACCTATGTTCGCTCATTGGCCCGTGACCTTGGTGAGCGCCTTGGCACATGTGGCTATGTCACTGACTTGCGCCGGTTACTGGTAGGACCATTCGGTGAAGAACAGATGGTTACTCTGGATGAACTTCGTGCTGCTAAAGAAACTATGGCGGTAGAAGTTGAAGAAGGGGAAGAGCCACCTGTTCTCGACCCTCACGAAAATTCAGAACTGATCGGACACATCAAGCCAGTTGAGGTCGCACTCCACCAGTTTGCAGAGGTGCCAATCACCTCTGATGCTGCTGCGAAGGTAAAGCGCGGTAATCCTGTCTTACTACGTGGCGCAAATGCACCGATAGGCCCCGAGGAAATCTATGTGGTTTCTGGAGGCAAGCTGATTGCTTTTGGTGAAGTCTCAAAAGGTCAGTTCAAGCCAAAGCGAGTTTTCAATCTCTGATGCCTTTCTGAAAGTGGAGCGCCACACGTGAATGTGAATCATCGCGGGGCGCAATCACTGAAAGGCAAACTGTTCTACTGGGATTTATGGCTGCAAGCCTCTTAAGATTCTTCTGGTTTTTTGAGAGTTTTTCGGTCATAGTCCCGCCGCTGGGAAGCTACTGCTTACCCGGTTATTATGTGTTGGCCTGACCCTGCTAGACGACATCTTGGCACGGCCCGAGCTCAACACATAGCTCTGTAAAAGAGCGCATGCCTTCTGGGCATTTAATAAGAGGCAGTATGACTGCCATTAGATAAGGAAAAATCGATGTCGATTACGCCTGAAAAAAAAGCTGAACTGATCAAAGAATTTGCGATCAAAGAAGGTGACACTGGCTCTCCGGAAGTACAGGTTGCTATCCTTACGCACCGCATTACAGTTCTGACTGACCACTTCAAGGGTCATAAGAAAGACAACCACTCACGTCGTGGTCTTCTTAAAATGGTTGCACTTCGTCGTAAGCTCCTTGACTACGTTAAGGGTAAAGACGTTGCTCGTTACCAGTCCCTGATCGAGCGTCTGGGCATTCGTCGCTAAGACGAAGAATTCAAAGCGCGGCAGCGAGAGCTCGCCGCGTTTTCCTTACCCTCTCCTATTTCCAAGGTATTTCGGGAAATTGCGAGAGGTATATTCTGGATCAGATCGTTCTCTTCCAGAATGAACGCAGGCGAATGAAGACCTGGCAGGATTGCCAGAAGCTTACAGCGTATCTCCCAAAAGTGGAGGCCGGTTTTTGGTCAAAGGTACGCACAATCAAACAAAAGCTTCTCGCTGTCTTGCCTGCAATCGTTCGACCTGAAAAGGCATCGCGCCCTTGGTACTCAAGGAGTTGGTGCGCGCATTGCCGGCAAATGACAGCCTCAAGTTTGATGACGACCATCAGGCACTGAGGCGAACGTTAGGATAAAGATATGTTTGATATACATCGCGTGGAAGTAGATTGGGGCGGACGTCCGCTCATCCTTGAAACCGGCAAGGTTGCCCGTCAGGCAGACGGCGCAGTCATCGCAACATACGGCGAGACAAAAGTTCTCGCGACAGTCGTGTCCGCGAAGACCGCAAAGCCAGGTCAGGATTTCTTCCCACTTACCGTAAATTATCAGGAAAAGGCATACGCTGCTGGCCGCATTCCAGGTGGCTTCTTCAAGCGCGAAGGCCGTCCTTCCGAGCACGAGACCCTGACATCCCGTCTGATTGACCGTCCGATCCGTCCGTTGTTCGTAGATGGTTACAAGAACGAAACTCAGGTTGTTCTTACTGTTCTGTCTCATGACCTCGAGAACGCTCCAGACATTCTGGCAATGGTTGGCGCATCCGCAGCACTCACCATCTCCGGCGTTCCATTCATGGGCCCAATCGGTGGCGCTCGTGTTGGTTACATCAACGGCGAATACGTTCTGAACCCAACAGTTGACCAGATGGAAGAAACCGATCTGGACCTGATTGTTGCAGGTACGAATGACGCTGTTCTGATGGTTGAGTCCGAAGCTCAGGAACTGACCGAAGAAGTAATGCTCGGCGCTGTGATGTTCGGTCACAAAGGCTTCCAGCCAGTGATCGACGCTATCATTCAGCTGGCTGAAAAAGCTGCTAAAGAGCCACGTGAACTGAACCTGCCAGATCATTCTGAGCTGTTCGGTAAAGTTCAGGAACTGGCTGCTGAAGAACTCGGCGCTGCATATTCCATCACCGTTAAGACAGAGCGTAAAAACGCTGTTGATGCTGTGAAGGCGAAAGTTGTTGCAGCTCTTGTAACTGGTGAAGAAGGCGCTCCTGACGCGACTGTCATCTCTGACCTGTTCAAAAAGGCAGAAGCTGCAATCGTTCGTGGCCGTATCCTTGATACCGGTTCCCGTATCGATGGCCGTGACCTTTCCACTGTTCGCTCTATCGTTTCTGAAGTTGGCATGCTGCCACGTGCACACGGTTCTGCCTTGTTCACACGCGGTGAAACTCAGGCAATGGTTGTTGCAACACTGGGTACAGGTGAAGACGAGCAGTTCGTTGACAAACTCGAAGGTACCACCAAATCTGCATTCATGCTGCACTACAACTTCCCTCCATACTCTGTAGGTGAAGCTGGTCGCATGGGTTCCCCAGGACGTCGTGAAATCGGTCACGGTAAACTGGCATGGCGCGCTGTTAACCCAATGCTGCCTGCACACCATGATTTCCCATACACCCTGCGTGTTGTTTCTGAAATCACTGAGTCCAATGGTTCTTCCTCCATGGCTTCCGTTTGTGGTGCATCCCTGTCCCTGATGGACGCTGGTGTTCCTCTGAAGGCTCCTGTGGCTGGTATCGCAATGGGTCTCATCAAGGAAGGTGAGCGCTTCGCAGTTCTCTCCGATATCCTTGGCGACGAAGATCACCTCGGCGATATGGACTTTAAAGTTGCTGGTTCTGCAAACGGCATCACTGCACTGCAGATGGACATCAAGATCGACGGTATCACCGAAGAGATCATGAAAGTCGCTCTGGAGCAGGCTAAAGGCGGTCGCGTTCACATCCTTGATGAGATGGCAAATGCAATTACCGAAGCTCGTTCCGAGTTGGGTGAGCATGCTCCACGCATCGAAGTGATCAAGATTCCAGTAGACAAGATCCGTGAAGTGATCGGGTCTGGCGGTAAAGTTATCCGCGAGATCGTTGAAAAGACCGGCGCAAAAGTGAACATCGAAGACGACGGCACCGTTAAGGTGGCTTCTTCTGACGGTAAAGCGATTAAAGCTGCTCTCAACTGGATCAACTCCATCGCTGCTGAGCCAGAAGTTGGCGTAATCTACGAAGGCACAGTTGTTAAGACTGTTGACTTCGGCGCATTCGTAAACTTCTTCGGTGCACGCGACGGTCTGGTTCACATCTCCCAGCTGGCTCCACGCAAAGTTGCGAAAGTAACTGACGTGATCAAAGAAGGCGATAAAGTCTTCGTTAAGCTGATGGGCTTTGATGAGCGCGGTAAAGTTCGCCTTTCCATGAAAGTTGTTGATCAGGAAACTGGCAAGGAAATTCCTCGCGAAGAAGCTGCACCAGCTCCTGCAAAAGACTAAGCTTTTCTAGCTAAATTCAAAAAAAGGCCGGTTCAGAAATGGACCGGCCTTTTTCTTGTTTCAAGCTCACTCCGCAGCGCTCTTTGAGGCTGAAGCTTTAAGTCGTGAGTGACCTGCCAGAATATACAGCCCGCTCAATACGATAATCGCGGAGCCTGCCAGTGTCATGGCGTCTGCGGTCTCGTCAAAAATCAGGAAGCCGAGCAGGAGGCCGAAAAGCAATCGGGAGTACCGGAAAGGGGTGACGACGGACACCAGCCCGGTGCGCATGGCAACCGTAAGCGAGTAATAAGCCCCGATGCCCACGAGTGTGCCTGCTGCGATGACCAACCCGCTGAAAAGATCCGGCCAGACAAACCCGCCAGACCAGAATGAGTAAGCTGCACCAGTTGGGATAAGTACCGCAAAGCCGTAAACACCAAGCTGCATGTTTGAAAGGGCAGGTGGAGCCGCTCGCGTTGCCAGATCCCGCCCTGCAAAGCCAATCATGCCGATGATGGCAAGGATCGAAGTCACCTGAAAGCTCTCTGAACTTGGTTGGATGATCATCAGCACGCCGATGAAGCCGATCAGAATCGCAAGCCACCGCTGCCAGTTCACGCGCTCCCCAAACAACACGGCAGCGCCCAGAGTGACTGTAATTGGAGTGGCCTGAAGAATAGCAGAGGTGCTGGAAAGTGTGTTCAGTGCCAATGACAGCAGGAAAAACAGCCGCCCCGTAATTTCAAAAACCGCACGCGTGTAAAGTGTCGCCTTCAACGCTTCCGGTGTAAAAGCCCGTTCACCGCGTCTCCAGGTCAATAGCAAAAAGCCGAATGTGCCGCCGATACCAAACAACATCAGTGTTTGCCCAACGGGTACTGAAGCCGTCGCCGTCTTGAGCAGCGTATCTTCAATGGCAAACCCCAGCATTGCAAGCACCATCCAGGCGCTGCCGCGAATATTATCCATAATAGTATCCCCTTGCGGGAGCAGCTGCCTGGGTCTCGGAAACGCGTGAAAACGCAACCCTGCTGCATTTTTAAGTTCTGTAAAGATGAGAGCGCATTCTCGAAAACAGATCTTGGTTTTCGAGCAGGAGTACGCGTTAAAACAAAGATTTAGAGTCTGATGCGTGCATGGTGTGAACACACCGTACTCTGAGTAGGCTATCCGCTATCTTAGCGCAAGAATATGAGTTTCACGCGGGTTTCTATTCAGGTGGACTTGAGAATTCCTCATAGCTGGAGCGATTTTAGCACCGCGCGGCTTTGCCGGCGGTGTTGAGTTGAACCCCGAAAGTTCGGGAGTGAGCAAGGCGAGCAGGCAGTGCCTGCGCATTGTGAGTAAATTAGTTTCTTCGGCATTGGCTGCTCGCCTTGCCCGGGCGTTTTTGTATGAAACAAGATCTCCTCCGAAAGGCATTGGGAGCAGGCACTGTCAACGATGCACACACTTGCCAGAGACAGGTGTGATTGTCGGTGATAGCTAAACGCCTGCCAGTGTAGACGCCCATCGGGTGACCAGCTTCCGCTTGGTCCCTGCACTAAAGACTTTCAAGGGGTGTTTCAACGAACCCGCCGGGTGATGCGTTACTTCACCCGGTAGCCCCGCCCAGCCCACGCCGCACTGATGGACGGTCCATCAGCTGCCCGAATACGTGAGCACAACATTGAGAATACGTGTGGTTGAGGGCAGGGGGATAAGTTTTATCAGATTTTTGCACCCGACAAGCCGTACACGACTAAGCATAAACGAGAACCAGCTGCACGAGACAGAGCAAACTCCGGGACACCAACTGCCATATGAGTTTGAAACTCTTTAGTGCGCCTGCTATACCCCTCCACACTATAATTTGAGGGGCTTTCGTAGGCTTGGGGGACGTGATGAGTGACATGCGACTGGTTGTTGTAGGCGCAGCAGGCCGAATGGGGCGTGCACTGGTACGCACAGTGACCGAAATGGACGGAGTTGTGGTGTCAGCCGCGATCGAGCGCAAACACTCCCAGTTTCTGGGCGCAGATGCTGGAGAACTCGCAGAATGCGGTAAACTCGGCGTTGCAATCACCGATGACCTTGAGGCTGCATTTGCTGATGCTGATGGCGTGCTGGACTTCACCGTGCCAGAGGCAACGGTTGAATTTGCAGAAGCTGCAGCGCGTCATTCTATTGCGCACATTATCGGCACAACGGGAATGACGTCTGCCCAATCTACCGAACTTGCTCACGCCGCGACATCAGCCCGCATTGTAAAATCAGGCAATATGAGCCTAGGTGTTAACCTGCTCGCATGCCTCATTAAAAAGGCCGCTGCAGCTCTGGATGAAGATTTCGATATCGAAGTCCTGGAAATGCATCATCGGCATAAAGTTGATGCCCCATCAGGAACAGCATTGCTGTTGGGTGAGGCGGCTGCTGAAGGCCGGGGAATTGATCTTGAAACCCATAGTGTTCGCACACGAGACGGCATTACGGGTGAACGGAAAAGAGGCGACATCGGCTTTGCAACATTGCGAGGTGGATCTGTCGTAGGTGAACATACGGTGATGTTTGCGAGCGAGGGAGAGCGTATAGATCTCTCACATATCGCAACGGATAGACAACTGTTTGCTCGCGGTGCCGTGAAAGCAGCCCTCTGGGCGCACAATCAGCAACCGGGCCTGTACTCAATGGCTGATGTTCTCGGCCTGAATGATGAGTGACATACAAAGCATGCTTGCTAGAGCGTGTTCTGTTTGATTGGGTTCAATCAAACGACAAGACTTCGCTCCAACAAAGATGTTGGAGCGCGATGCGCAAACGTACATGAACGCGATGTGCTCTGATGAGCGATGAGCAAGACATGTGAAATGAGACTTGAAACAGTCCTTCCAAGACAACTGTTTTCAAGCAAACATAACCTCCTTAGGAGAGCTTAATGGAACGCCTTTTGGTTCTCGTCCGTCACGGACAAAGCGAATGGAATTTGAAAAACCTGTTCACCGGCTGGAAAAACCCAGACCTGACAGAACAGGGTGTTGAAGAAGCAACAACAGCCGGTAAAAAACTCAAAGAAATGAACCTGACATTTGATCTGGCGTTCACTTCTGACCTGCTGCGCGCTCAACACACTCTTAAGCTGATCCTTGGTGAGCTTGGTCAGGAAGACCTGCCAACATCAAAAGATCAGGCTCTGAACGAGCGTGACTACGGTGACATCACCGGTATGAACAAAGACGAAGCTCGTCAGAAATTTGGTGAAGAGCAGGTTCACATCTGGCGTCGTTCTTTCGACGTTCCTCCTCCAGGCGGTGAAAGCCTGAAGATGACTGCAGAGCGCACCCTGCCTTACTACCGTTCTGACATTCTTCCTAAAGTTCTCGAAGGCAATCGCGTGATTGTTGCTGCACACGGCAACTCCCTGCGTTCCCTCATCATGGAACTTGAAGGACTTTCACCTGAAGAAATCCTCAAGCGCGAGCTCGGCACAGGCAAGCCTGTTGTTTATCGCCTTGATGAAGAAGGTAAGGTTCTTTCTGTTGAGGACCTGGCAGAAGTTTAAGCCACCCTCAAAATTCAGAATCATAAAAAGCGGCTCTTCGGGCCGCTTTTTAATTTGGCTGAGTTGCACTGCTCTGGAATGGCTGAATTAGAATTGTAAAAATATAAATATTATTCACACAAATAGTCTTTGTTAAAATAATAAGTATATGAAATTAAATACACTTAAAATTATCAATAATAGATAATGCATGCGTCATTATTATTTGCCTTGCGCTACGTAAGATTCGATGCAAGCCTCTCCATGCATACAGAAAATGTATGACCGCATTAATATATTAATTGAGAGGACAACCTATGAAGTTTTCAGTAGCAAACGACGGTCGCCCAGCATCTGCTCAAGCAAAGCCAGCAAAGTTGAATGGTGGCCTTGCTCCAAAAGATGAAGAGAAAAAACCAAAATAATTTAATGTGTGAGGCAGTTTAGGCTGCCTCGCTTCATTTTTGCAGAGTGTTTTATCTGCGAGGGAATTCCTGTGAAGTTTGTAAGAATGGTCAAATCTGCCCCGGACGTCGTCAAGGCAGATGGAACGAACCTTGGCATGATGCCAGCCCGGGCAATGAAGTATTGTGA
>NZ_LCWX01000145.1:65926-126251 GCF_001431305.1 Pseudovibrio sp. POLY-S9 | reverse complement strand
CTGAGGTCCTCTATCGGCTTGGCGCCGACGGCGAGTGGACCCTGCTGGATCGGTTGTATCTTACAGACTTCGTGGAAGACTACCAAAACTCCTGCCCAGAGGGGCTGGAGGATTACTACCCGCCATTTCTGGATGTGTTTCCTGAAGGCGACATCGTTCAGATCGGCGCTGGTTACAGCCTGATCGGCGATGAAGGCCAGTGCCATTGGGTCCGTGGCCCAATCAACCTGCCGTCCAATGCGGGTTATGACTGCTTTGAAGCGATGATTGACTCCAGCTGGTTCTGTTCACCGCTGTTCATCAATATAAAGCTGCGTAAACAGGATGTCCCAATCAGCTTCCCACGCCACCGGCCTTTGTTGCAGGTCGTGCAGTTGCCCAACACGATCCTGCCGAAGACACCGATTGTCCAACCGGAAATCACCGAGATGGATGGCAGCTCCCAAGAGTTCTGGCAGGCCTGGGCAAGAAGTTACGACAAACGCAATGGCGGACGTTCTGGCAGCTATGCCAGTGAACAGCGCCGCATCAACACCCAATATGCAGTCGCCGACTAGTCGCTCCTGAAAAGGCATCAGAAAGCCGATGATCGTAGCCAAAAAACTGAACCGCAGATTTCGTCAGCATATTGAAGAGCAATCAATGTTCTTCGTCGCAACAGCTGCTGCCACAGGGCACATCAACCTGTCTCCCAAAGGCATGGATACCCTCAGGGTTTTAAGTGACGAGCGCATCATCTGGCTGAACCTGACTGGCATTGGCAATGAGACAGCCACCCACGTACAAGATGATGGCCGCATGACCCTCATGTTCTGTTCGTTCGGCGAGCAGCGCCTCACGCTTCGGGTGTTTGGAACATCAAAGGTCATTCATCCAAGAGATGAGGACTGGGCCAAACTGGTCGCTCAGTTCCCCGACCTGCCGGGGTGCAGACAAATCTTCGACCTTGATATCGAACTCATTCAGACCTCATGCGGCTCAACAGTCCCGCGCATGGATTTGGTTGATACGCGCGTTGAAAAAGAATTCCTGCCCTACTACGAGACGATGGATCGTGAGGAGTTGGAGAACTACTGGCGCAAGCACAATGCCACAAGTCTGGATGGTCTGCCCACCAACATTCTGGAGCCTGCCTGAAATCATCATTGGATGTTTTAACGAAAGTCGGGTTTAGAGCTGCAATTGAACCTATATAAGACACGCACACAAAGAAGATCTGAGAGGCGTGTTTTATGGGATTGTTGGTGTTGGTGCGCCACGGGCAAAGCGAATGGAATGCGCTAAAGGTTTTCTCAGGACAAGCCAATCCTGAGCTGAGTGCCAAAGGCATTGAAGAAGCCCGAAACGCAGGTCGTACTCTCAACTCTCAGGCAATCCAGTTCGATCTGGCCTATTCATCAGGCCTTAGGCGAGCCCGCAAAACACTGGATCTCATCCTTGAAGAAGCTGAGCAATCTCATCTGCATGTCATTGAGGACAAGCTCTTCAATGAAAGGGCCTATGGTGATCTCACAGGCCTTCCTATCGAAAGCGCGGTTCAGGAACACGGCGTGGAGCAAGTGCACCAATGGCGTCACTCATTGCACGCCGTACCGCCCGGTGGTGAAAGTGTGGAGATGACGGCCAACAGAGCCCATGGTGTGTTCAAGCACCGTGTTCTACCTCAGTTGATGAATGGAAAAAACGTCATCATCTCCTCGCATCGGAACACAATTCGAGGGCTGATCTCGAAGATTTGCAAGCTTAATCAAAAAGAGACCGAGCGCATGCACATCGGCACCGCACAGCCGCTCTTCTTTCAGATAAACAGCGCAGAAGATATTCAGCAAATCAGCAAATAAAAAAGGCGGCCCGCAAGCCGCCTGAATTAATATTTTCAGTTCGCTCGAGCGTATTCCCGAAAAGTGGTCCCGGTTTTCGGATAAGAATACGCATGAAAATAAAGGGCTAGGCTTTAAGAGTGAAGCCAGTCTGCTCTGCAATCTGATTAAGCGGCTTTTCAGGGCGCGCACCAACGTGGCTGATAACCTCACCAGCACAAAGACAACCCAGCTCGGCACAATCGCTCAGGCTGAAATCACGCGCCAGACCAAACAGGAAGCCAGACGCAAACAGGTCTCCAGCGCCTGTCAGGTCACGCACACCGCCAATAATAGCGGAAGCTGGCACATGTACGGTTTCCTCGCGAGAAATCGCCATAGCGCCTTCTGAGCCCAATGTCAGAGCGGTCAGTGTGCAATCCTCGCGCACCATCGCAATCGCAGTTTCAATGTCAGAGGTCTGGTAGAGCGCTTTGAGCTCATGCTCATTGGCAAACAGAATGTCGACCTTGTCTTCGCGGATCAGCTTCAGGAACTCATCCCGGAAACGATCAACGCAGAAACTGTCTGACAATGAAAGCGACACCAACTGCCCTGCTTCATGGGCAATTCTGGAAGCTTCAAGAAACGCATTTTTCGCCGCTTCTTCGTCCCAGAGATAACCTTCCATGTAAGTGATTGCAGAATTAGCAACCACGTCGCGGTCGATATCAAACGCAGTCAGTTTGGTCGCTGCACCCAGATAGGTGTTCATGGTCCGCTCACCGTCCGGGGTGATCAGGATCATGGAGCGGCCAGACGCAAGATCATCACGCAGCGGGCCTGTGTTGAAGTGGGCGCCAATGCTGTTCATGTCATGGCGGTAAACGTCCCCAACTTCATCAGCTGCGACTTTGCCGATAAAGGCAGGCGCACCACCAAGCGAAGCGATACCAGCAGCAGTATTGCCTGCACTGCCACCGGAGATGCGCGTTGTTTGACCCATCAGGTCATAAAGGCGCAGCGCTTCGTCTGTATCGACCAGGCGCATGGAGCCTTTTACCAAAGACTGCTCAACGAGAAAGCTATCTTCTACATGAGAGAAGACGTCAGTGATTGCATTGCCGATGCACAATGCATCAAACTTGAATTCAGACATGTAAAGTCCTTGTAACTAGCCCGGATCACAAGCGCCCGGAACGATACATAGGTGACTCACCGTTGGAGCAAGGCCTACAACTGTTATTTCCCTGGTGTAGGACGCAAAGCACGGTTAGCCTCAGGTTCCCGAATTTTTTCGCGGAACGGGCTAGCGTTGTACACCCCAAGAATATTCAGTTCAGTCGAATAAAACGCCAGCTCCTCAAGTGCAAGGGCTACGTTGGGTTCTTCTGGGTGTCCTTCAATATCTGCGTAAAACATGGAGGCGAAAAACTGACCTTCAAGCTGATAGGATTCCAGCTTCGTCATGTTGACGTTGTTGGTCGCAAAACCGCCTAACCCTTTGTAAAGAGCAGCAGAAACGTTTCGAACACGGAAAATGAAGGTCGTGATGATCGGCTGGCCAGTGTTCGCAGTCTGCTTTTTCTCGCGAGAGAGGATCACGAAACGGGTCGTGTTATGGGCAGCGTCTTCACAATCACGTGCGAGGATATCCAGACCATAAACATCAGCCGCAAGCTCTGGAGCAAAGGCCCCGATTGTTTTGTCGCCACCTTCAACAACCTGGCGTGCGGATCCAGCTGTGTCAGCGCCAATAATCGGCTTAAGGTTATGATCGCGAATGAAGTTTCGGCATTGTCCAAGCCCCATGATATGGCTTTGAACACTCTTCAGCTCTTCCAGCTTGGTGCCTTTGATGCCCATCAGCTGAAACCGAATCGGCATGAAGTATTCGCCGATAATGTGCAGATTGCTGCGAGGAAGCAGGTGGTGAATGTCCGCAACGCGTCCCGCAACTGAATTTTCGATCGGGATCATGCCAAGTTCTGCTTCTCCGGTCTCGATCGCGTGGAAGCAGTCTTCAAAAGTCGCGCAAGGGATAGCTTGATACTCTGGGTAAACGGCGTTGCACGCCATATGGGAGTTAGCTCCCACTTCTCCTTGAAACACGACTTTGCGCTGATCTGACATCATTATACTCACGGCAATTTAGAAACCTGATACATTTGAGGCTTCGCCAACAGTCGCGAAAAAGCCCCTCGCACAAATTGCCCTAGATGTGAGGGATTGCAAACCTTAATAATACTCAGAGGCGAAACTTAAGGTGAAAAGACCTCAAGAATGAACGCGTTTAGGGTCCTGTTGGGTGCTCTGTAATGAAATCCCCAGATCTAAAAGCGCTTTGGTGTGATATTTTGTCGCATTCTCTTGAGTTCAGGTAAATTGGTTGCGCTGCGCCTTCACTGCAATCTGAATTGGCCTGAGCGGGATATCCTCGAATAAATCAGTAGTTTATAGCCATTTTAAACTGCTGACCGGCGAGAGTTGCTGTGTTCCTTGGTTTTTTGAGCTCTCAAACATCAACCTGTGGTCCACATCACTGCAAAAGACCTAGGAAAAACACTAATTAAATTATGGACAAGTGCCCGAAAATAACTGTAGTTTCCCAGCAAAATACACATATCGAGTTAGGTGCCGTGCCTGCTGCATGAAGGCTAGCCTAACCAAATATTCGGAGCGTGTGAGCTATGAATTCGTTTGAACTGAACAAAATTGCCGGCGCAATTCTGTTCGCCTTGGTTGTATTCATGGGCCTGAGTGTTTTGACGGAAGTCATCTTTGCGCCTCATGGAAACGAGAAACGCGGTTTTGAGATTGAAGTCGCTGGTGCCGACAACGGCGCAGGTGATGAAGCTGCGGAAGAAGTCAAGGTCGTCTCAATTGAAGAGCTGCTCACCACTGCTTCTGCGGATGCTGGTGCGAAACAAGCTAAAAAATGTGCAGCTTGTCACACCTTCGATCAGGGTGGAAAAAACAAAGTTGGCCCGGGCCTCTGGGGTGTTGTAGGTCGCTCACCTGCATCTCATGATGGCTTCTCTTATTCCTCAGCGATGCAGGAATTTGCGGCAAACAATCCTGAGTGGTCCTTTGAGCAGCTCAACGAGTTCATCAAAGCACCTAAGAAACATGTTTCTGGTACATCCATGGGCTACGCTGGTCTGAAGAAAGACAAGCCACGCGCTGACCTGATCGCTTACCTGCGTTCACTTTCAGACAACCCAGTACCGATCAATTAATATTGAATTGATATCTCTCCCACATATGTGAGGGTAGAATTGTTAAAGAGCCGGGATTTGATCCCGGCTTTTTTATTGTCTGAATTTGCGTGAATGCTAACCTTTTCCTCGTTTCTTCCAGTTAAATTTTTGTCATCTTGGCAAAAGACGTTGTCGTGGAAGTGTTTTCAGCCGTAATCTTAGTTTAAGTTTGGCTGAAAGCTGCAAGAAAAGTTCAATTTTCAGCGCGTGGTGTTTTTTCTACGCTAGAACTACTGATTGTATTTATGGAGGAATGCTGTGCGTACCAGACTATATAGCTCACTGACAGGCTTGGCGCTTGCCATTGCAAGTCTGACATCCTCCGCAGCAATTGCTGAAACCAGTGAGCCTGAATGGCGGTATGCAGACTCCCTCATCAGCGCTCCTCAGATGCCGGAAGGTTTCGCGCACTTCCCCTATGTCAATCCGGATGCTCCCAAAGGGGGCAGGGTGCGTCTCTCGGCAACGGGCACCTTTGACAGTTTGAACCTTGTGGCATCAAAGGGCATTCGTGCAGGTGGACTGGGCCTCATCTACGATACCCTGATGACCCCATCAATGAGCGAGTCCTCGACTGAATATGGCTTGATCGTTGATGCGATGAAATATCCCGAGGACTTTGCGTGGGTGGTCTATCGCTTACGCCCTGATGCACGCTGGCACGATGGCAAACCAATCACCACAGAAGATGTGGGATGGTCATTCGATCAATGGACCACGCAAGATCCTTCCAGAAAATACTATTACCGTCATGTTACGGGCTACGACATTCTGAGCCCGACAGAGATCCGCTTCAACTTCGATAAACCGGGTAACAGAGAAGCCCCGCAAATCCTTGGTTCGCTCTACATCATGCCAAAGCATTGGTGGAATGAGAAAGATGCTTCTGGAAATGCGCGTGACATTTCCAGAAGCACTTTGGAAGTGCCTCTCGGCTCTGGCCCGTACCGCATCGGAGAAGTCGTACCTGGGCGTTCAATCTCATTTGAGCGCGTTGACGACTATTGGGGGCAAGATCTGAATGTAAATGTTGGTTCCAACAACTTCGACACAATCGCCTACGATTACTACCGCGACGAAACCGTGCAGCTTGAAGCCTTTAAGGCTGACCGTTTTGACTGGCGCACGGAAACCACGGCAAAGAACTGGGCAACCGCCTACGATATTCCTGCTGTGAAAGCCAACCATGTGGTGCTGGAAAAATTCCCGCAGACGTATCGTGGTAGTGGCTTGATGCTGGGCTTCATTCTTAACACCCGCAAAGAGAAGTTTCAGGATCGCCGCGTGCGCCGGGCACTGAACTATGCCTTGAATTTCCAGGAAATGAACCGCACGATCTTCTTTGATCAATACAGCCGTTTCACCAGCTACTTCGACGGAACAAAGCTCGCATCTGCAGGCCTGCCAGAAGGGCGTGAGCTGGAAATTCTGAAGTCTTTGAAAGCGCCAGTGCCTGAAGCCGTCTTTACAGAGCCCTACGAGAACCCGGTATCCGAAGATTCCCGTCAGGAGCGCTCCAATCTGAGAAAGGCAATCGGCCTTCTTAGAGACGCTGGTTACGTGCAAAAGCAAGGTAAGCTCGTCAACAAAGAGACTGGCGAACCATTTACAATCGAATACCTGATGAATGGTGGCCGCTTTGAGCGTGTAGCTCTTCGTTATCAGGCCTCGCTGAAGAAGCTTGGTATTGACCTGCAGCTGCGCGTCGTCGACAGCTCACAATATGTCAACCGCGTCCGCAGCCGTGATTTCGGCATGATCTATACCGGCTGGGCGCAGTCTCTTTCTCCAGGCAATGAGCAGAGAGAGTATTGGGGCTCAAATGCAGCGGATAGCGAAGCCTCTCAAAACTATGCGGGTATCAAGAACCCTGCCATCGACGAGCTGATTGATATCATCATCAACTCTGATGATCGTGACGAACTGGTTGCAGCAACCAAGGCTTTAGACCGTATCCTGATGTGGGAGCAATACGTTGTTCCAGGTTGGACATCTCCATTCAGCCGCGTTGCGCGGTGGGATCGTTTCGCACACCCAAAACAGCTTCCTGAATTCTCCATAGGTTTCCCAACCGTTTGGTGGTGGGACGAAGAAAAAGCCAAGAAGATAGAGGAGGCCAATTGATGACGCTTAGCCAAATCAGTAGACGTAGCTTCCTGCACTTCAGCGCGGCCACTGCAGCAGCCTTTCTGGTGCCCGGTGGAGCCCTGCCGGTTCAGGCGGGAACCTTAAGCCACGGCCTCTCTGTCTTTGGTGATCTGAAGTACCCAAAGGATTTCACGGCGTTTGACTACGTCAATCCCGAAGCTCCGGTTGGTGGCAAAATCGCCATGACTGCGCCGAGCTGGGGCTACAATCAGAACCCGCAGACCTTCAACACGTTCAACACCTTCATCCTCAAAGGAGATGCCCCACCGCGTATGGAGCTCTGTTTTGATAGCCTGATGGTGCGTGCCTATGATGAGCCGGATGCCGTATATGGTCTGGTGGCCGAAAGCGCTCTGGTCTCTGAAGACGGCAACTTCGTCACCTTCAAAATTAGGCCAGAAGCCCGGTTCCATGACGGATCAATGCTCAATGCAGAAGATGTTGCCTTCAGTCTGAACCTTCTGAAGGAAAAAGGGCACCCGATTATCAGCCAGTCCATCAAGGAAATGGTTTCTGCGACCGCACCTGATGAACACACTGTCACGATCGCTTTTTCAGGTAATCACAGCAGGCAACTTCCCTTATTGATAGCAACTCTCCCTATCCTCTCAAAAGCGTACTACACCCGCTACAACTTCGAGGCGTCAACACTGACACCGCCGTTGTCCTCGGGACCATATATGGTCGGACGCTATGAGATTGGCCGGTACATAGAGTACAAAAAGGTAGAGAATTACTGGGCAAAAGACCTGCCGGTCAACAATGGCCACCACAATTTCGAGATCATTCGCCTCGACTTCTTCCGCGATCGACAAGCAACATTTGAAGCCTTCAAGAAAGGCCGTTTAACGTTCCACGAGGAGTTTTCCTCCAAGACCTGGGCGACGGAATACAACTTCCCTGCATTGACAGAGGGACGTGTTGCCAAGAAGGAGTTTGCCATCCGCCTCCCATCAGGGGCGCAAGGCTGGTTCCTCAACACGCGCAAAGAAAAGTTCACCAATCCCAAGGTCCGTGAAGCGCTCGGCTACGCCTTCGATTTTGAGTGGTCAAATTCCGCTCTGTTTTATGATCTGTACACCAGAACCCAGTCGTTCTTCGAAAACTCGGAGATGAAGGCTGTTGGTCTGCCAAGCGATGCCGAACTGGCCCTGCTTGAGCCTTACAAGAAAGACCTGCCAGATGGGGTCTTTGGCGAAGCGATCACACAACCGGTTTCCAATGGTTCAGGTCAGGATCGCAAACTCCTCAGAGAAGCCTCGCTTCTGCTCAAGGAGGCAGGCTACTACAGACGCGGTGAGCAATTGATCGGGCCTGACGGAAAGCAGCTGCAAATGGAATTCCTTTCCAACTCACCTGCTTTCGAACGAATTGTACTGCCATATGTCAAGAATCTCAGACTGTTAGGCATTGAAGCAAGCTTCCGCGTCGTTGATCCGGCACAGTTCCAGAAGCGTGTAGATGATTTCGATTATGACATTGTCGGGCATCGTTTTTCTCTGACTCCGACACTCGGGCCGAGCATCCGCAACTTCTGGACATCGGCTTCTGCGGAAACCTTCGGATCTTACAATCTCTCGGGCATCAAGGTGCCTGCTGTCGACGATTTGGTGGATAAGGCGCTGAATGCATCCTCGCGTGAGGAAATGATAACCGCTGCCAGAGCATTGGATAGAGTTCTGCGCGCAGGCTATTACTGGGTGCCGCAGTGGTTCAAAGCCTTCCACACAGTAGCTGTCTGGGACATGTTCGGCATTCCGAATGATATGCCGGCATATGCCTTCCCCGTAGAAGCGACGTGGTGGGTGGATACAGAAAAAGCCGCTCGCATCGGCAAGGAAAGTTAGGGACAAAGAAGCCCATGGGCGCCTATATTCTGCGTAGATTGCTTTTGATGATCCCGACTCTTATCGGCATCATGGCAATCAACTTTGTCATTATTCAGTTCGCACCAGGCGGACCGATTGAGCAAGTTATCGCTCAATTGCAAGGGGATAGTGTATCCGCAACCAGCCGCATTTCGGGTGGTGGAAGTGATTTTGGAAGTTCTGCTGCAGCCAATCAGGGCGGAGGAGACAGTGCAGGATCAAAGTATCGAGGAGCACAGGGCCTTGATCCGGAGTTCATCAAGGACCTCGAGGTCCAGTTTGGCTTCGATAAGCCTCCTTTGGAGCGTTTTGGGCGCTTGATCTTGGACTACGCGACCTTCAATTTCGGCGAAAGCTATTTCCGTGACATTGCTGTTGTTGATCTGATTGTCGAAAAACTGCCGGTATCCATCTCGCTGGGCCTTTGGATGACGCTCATCTCCTATGGCATTTCGATTCCCCTCGGCATTCGCAAAGCAGTAAAAGACGGCACCTCGTTCGATGTCTGGACGTCCAGCATCATCATTGTTGGCTATGCAATCCCGGGCTTCCTGTTTGCAATCATGCTGATTGTTCTCTTTGCCGGGGGCTCCTTTTGGGACTTCTTCCCGCTCCGAGGTCTCACCTCAGAGGGCTGGAGCGATATGTCATGGCCACAACGTATCCTCGACTACTTCTGGCATCTGGTCTTGCCATTGACTGCGATGGCGCTCTCCGCCTTTGCAACAACAACGCTTTTGACGAAGAATTCTTTCCTCGATGAAATCCGAAAGCAATACGTTCAGACTGCTCGCGCCAAAGGCCTGACAGAGCGTCAGGTGCTTTATGGCCATGTCTTCCGCAATGCGATGCTTATCGTTGTCGCTGGCTTTCCGGGTGCGTTCATCTCGGCGTTCTTTGCAGGCTCGCTCCTCATTGAGACGATCTTCTCGCTTGATGGCCTTGGCTTGCTAGGCTTTGAGTCAGCGCTTAACCGTGACTATGCAGTTATGTTCGCCACGCTTTATATCTTCTCGTTGATGGGTTTGATTGTGAATCTGGTTTCAGACCTCACCTACACCTGGATTGATCCCCGGATCGATTTCGAAAGCCGGGAGGTGTAACGAGCAATGGACACACAACTCGAAAAACGCCTTCAGGATCAGGGCTACGAAACAATCAATCCGCTGCCAGAGCAGACGCAACCGCCTGAAAAGCGGCAAAAGCTGTCTCCTCTCAACCAGCGCCGCCTGCAAAACTTCAAAGCCAACAAGCGTGGATACTGGTCCCTTTGGATTTTCCTCGTCCTGTTTGTGCTCGCTCTGGGTGCAGAATTCATCACCAACGACCGCCCAATCCTGGTTTCCTATAAGGGCGAGCTGCTCATGCCGGTCTTTACGGATTACCCAGAGGAAAAGTTCGGCGGTTTCCTTGCAACGACGGACTATCGTGATCCATTTATTCAGGAAGAGATCGATGCCGACGGCTGGATTCTCTGGCCTCCGATCCGCTATTCCTACCAGACGGTCAACAACGAAATCCCGGTCCCCGCACCAGCTCCCCCAAGCTGGATGATGGATAAGGAACTGCGCTGCGAGCGTTATGCAGAGGGTGTGAACGATCCGAATTGTACAATCGGCAACTGGAACTGGCTCGGCACTGACGATCAGGGCCGTGATGTCCTCGCCCGCCTTGTCTACGGTTTCCGTATCTCCGTGCTCTTCGGTCTGGCGCTAACACTGGCATCCTCCGTCATCGGCATTGGTGCCGGTGCCATACAGGGCTTCTACGGTGGTTGGGTCGACCTTGGTTTCCAGCGCTTCATTGAAATCTGGACGGCAATGCCGACGCTCTACCTCATTTTGATCATCTCGTCGGTGCTGACGCCGGGGTTCTGGATCCTCTTCTCAATCCTGCTCGCATTCTCGTGGGTGGCTTTGGTTGGCGTGGTCCGGGCGGAATTCCTGAGAGGCAGGAACTTCGAGTACATCTCGGCTGCGCGTGCGCTGGGCGTTTCCAATGGCACCATCATGCGCCGCCACCTGCTGCCAAACGCGATGGTCGCAACGCTTACATTCATGCCGTTCATCCTCAATGGGTCCATCTCCACGCTGACGGCGCTGGACTTCCTCGGCTTCGGCCTGCCTCCGGGCTCCGCCTCGCTGGGTGAGCTGCTCAAGCAAGGCAAGAACAACCTTCAGGCACCTTGGCTTGGCATGACAGGCTTTTTCGTCCTGTCGATCATGCTCAGCCTGTTGATCTTCATCGGTGAAGCGGTTCGCGACGCCTTTGATCCACGTAAAACGATGAACTGAAGAAGGGAGGATCGCATATGACTGATAATCAAACGCTCCTCTCTGTTGAGGACCTTTCCATCGCCTTCCAACAAGGCGAAAAGGAAAATCTCGCCGTTGACCAGATTTCTTTCGACATCAAGGAAGGCGAGACCGTCGCACTTGTGGGCGAAAGTGGCTCAGGCAAATCTGTTTCAGCACTGTCCGTGCTCAAGCTTTTGCCTTATCCGTCTGCGAGCCATCCAACTGGCAAGATCGTCTATCAGGGCCAAGATCTGATAGCAGCGACTGAAAGCGAAATGCGTAGTGTGCGTGGCAACAAGATCTCCATGATCTTTCAAGAGCCTATGAGTTCACTGAACCCGCTACACACCATCGAACAGCAGATCGCGGAGATTCTGAAGATCCACCGCGGCCTCGGTGAGACGAATGCCCGAAAGCGGGTACTGGAACTTTTGGATCAGGTTGGCATTCCAAATCCGGAAGAACGCCTGAAGTCCTATCCGCATCAGCTCTCCGGTGGACAGCGCCAACGTGTCATGATCGCCATGGCATTGGCAAACGAGCCGGACCTGCTGATTGCGGATGAACCGACAACAGCACTTGATGTCACGGTTCAGGCGCAAATCCTGCAACTGCTGAAAGACCTGCAGAAGAGCACAGGCATGGCCATGCTCTTCATCACGCACGATCTCGGCATTGTTCGCCGGATCTCTGATCGTGTTTGTGTGATGACACAGGGCAAAATTGTCGAACACGGCGATACCGAAGATATTTTCGAAAGCCCTCAACACGAATACACCCAGCATCTGCTGGCGGCAGAACCTAAAGGGCATCCACCTGCCGGAGATACCAGTCAGCCAATTGTCATGGAAGCCAAAGACCTCAAGGTCTGGTTTCCCGTCAAACGCGGCTTTCTGCGTAAAACAGTCAGCCACATCAAAGCAGTTGATGGCATTGATGTGACCGTTCGCGCTGGGCAGACACTGGGCATTGTGGGCGAAAGTGGATCAGGTAAGACCACGCTGGGACTTGCGATCCTGCGTATGATCTCCTCAAACGGTCAGATCAGCTTCAATGGCTCTGATATTCAGGAACACTCGTGGAAGCAGATGCGTCCGCTGCGCCGGGATATGCAAATCGTGTTTCAGGATCCATTCGGCTCCCTGTCGCCGCGTATGTCAGTCTCGGAAATTGCTGGCGAAGGCCTCAAGATCCACATGCCCAACCTCACGGCCAAAGAGCGGGAAGCCAAAGTTGCAGGTGCGCTGGAAGAAGTGGGGCTGGATGCAGCTACAAGGTTCCGTTATCCGCATGAATTCTCAGGCGGGCAGCGTCAACGTATCTCGATTGCGCGGGCAATGGTGCTTGAGCCGAAGTTTGTGATGCTGGATGAACCAACGTCAGCGCTGGATATGAGCGTTCAGGCGCAGGTTGTCGACCTGCTCCGCGATCTACAAAAGGCTCATGGCTTGGCGTATCTGTTCATCTCGCACGACCTTAAGGTCGTCCGTGCACTCGCCAATGATGTGGTCGTTATGCAGCATGGCAAGGTGATGGAGGCGGGGACGTCAGACGAGGTCTTTGACAATCCGCAGACCGAGTACACCAAGGCCCTGATGGCTGCTGCATTCCGTCTGGAAGCAATTGAGGGCGTCATTAGCTCTTGATGTGCTGCTGCCTCTGCTCAATGAGCAATAAGAACTTACCCATGGCCGAACATTCGGCCATGGTCATAGCAAATCTACGGTGGAAGTAAGGAACTAGGTTCCGACAACAACATCCTTGCCGACTTTTAGCGTAACCTTACCACTCGCTTCCATCAGCTGGATTGGCGTCCGCTTTGCAGCTTCCTTCAGTGCTTTTGTGAAGCCACCGTCCCCTTTTAAAGATTCAGCCTTGAAGTTCTTAATTTTGGAGTCGTTGTTCACTTCATCCAAAAATTTGCCTTCCGCGCGTTTCTTCTTCTGGTTCAGCTCTTTCATGAAAGCATCCTCGGTCTTTTCGTCAACCTTGGCTTTCTTCAGGCTTGCTTTGATTTTGCTGGTTTCTTTGTAAACCTGATCGATATCATCAAACTTCATAAGCACGGCCATCAGGATCTCCCTTTTGTTGTTTCTTTTGGATCAACGGCCAGTATCACGCTAGGGACACTACTTGTGCATTCTTACCATAGGGTAACAAAAGGAAGTGGAGGTTGAAGCATTCAAGGCAAAGCGCTTGTGTATCGTGCGGAGAACTTACATCCAGCGCCGGACGCGTGCTTTGTAGGCAAGGTACTCTTGACCAAAGTTCTCTTCTAAAAGGTCTTCTTCCGGTTTGATCTGGAACAGGGTGATATAGACAGCAAAACCCAGAGCAACTGGAATAGCGAACAAGTTCCCCTGAAAGATGGCCCATCCCAACAGGATGAACTGCAAACCCAGATACATCGGATTGCGCGTTTTGGAGTAAATTCCGTCAGAAACAATCGCGCTCGCATTTTCAGGATGTGTAGGGCTTGTTGTTGTCCGCGCTCTGCGGAACTCAGAAAGCCCGGTCACTCCAAAATAACCACCAGCTCCGATGCCAATCACAAGAAATGCTGTCTCTGCACCATGCAGATTGATATCTCCGGGAAGCAGTGTTGCAACCATCCAGATGATAACCGCAAAGCTAAAGAAGACAGCCACAGGCGGGAACCTGAGTTTTAAATTTTCCATTGTGTTCCAGTAGTTTGTTGTTCCAGAAATGCAGGAAGCCTATCAGTTCTCAGAGAGTGCCAGCTTAACACCAAGCGCGCCAAACGTAGCTGCAAAACCTCGTTTGAGCCAAGCCATAACTTTTGGGCGGTTGATCACATAATCGCGGGCCAGCGACGCCATTGCGCCGTACCCGATGAAAACAACAAATGTAAGTGCCATAAAAACAAAGGCATGGAAGAGCAGAGCAGGTGTTGCATTTTCACTACCAGGAGAAACGAACTGAGGGAGGAAAGCGAGGAAAAACAGAGACAGCTTTGGGTTCAGCACATTAAGCAGAATACCGTCGAGTGCGGTGCGATAAAGAGTTCTCTCGCGGCTTTCGCCACTCACTTCCAGCGCGCCACCACTGCGCAGGATGCTCCATGACATGTAAAGCAGATAAGCAACCCCAAGATACTTCAGGATCTGAAAAGCAAGGGCGCTGCTATGAAAGATCGCCGCCACCCCAATAATACTTGCCAAAGCTGCTGGAACAATCCCAAGCGTACAGCCAAACGCAGCAGCAACACTTGGCTTAAGCCCTTTCCCAAGCCCGATAGCAATCGTGTAAAGCACACCTGTGCCGGGCAACAGAACAACAATGAAAGAGGTCAGAAGATACTCAAGTGTCATGAAAGAGCTCACAAATTGATGGCACGGCAACAGAAGAACCAGTCTATCTGATTGCTCTGGCGTGTCCAATGAACTCGAAGAAAATGATCTGAAAGTAGGTAGGAGTGGAAAGGCGCAAGACGCCTTCCCAAATCACATAGCTTAGTTAGTCTTGCTCATGATCTTTGCCAGCAATCGCTGCTGCAAAGTCTTTTGCTGAGAATGGCTCAAGGTCTTCTACGCCTTCACCCACGCCAATGAAGTGCACGGGCAGGCCGTATTTACGGGCAATCGCCACCAGAATACCGCCTCGGGCTGTGCCGTCCAGCTTGGTCATCACAAGACCAGTTACACCAGCAACCTTGCCGAAAATCTCCACCTGAGACAGAGCATTCTGGCCTGTGGTCGCATCGAGGGTCAGCAAAGTGGTATGCGGTGCATCGGGAACGCGCTTACGGATCACACGGATGATCTTCTCAAGCTCATCCATCAACTCAGCTTTGTTCTGCAAGCGACCAGCGGTATCAATCAACAGCACATCTGTGTCGTTGCTGAGAGCGGCATCAACGGCATCGTATGCAAGGCCAGCAGCATCTGCACCGGTATCGCGCGCCACAACTTCAGCGCCAGTGCGCTCACCCCAAATTTTCAGCTGTTCAACAGCTGCAGCGCGGAATGTGTCGCCCGCTGCGAGCATCACTTTCTTACCCTGCTCATGCAGCAGAGATGATAGCTTACCGATTGTGGTGGTTTTGCCTGTACCGTTTACGCCAACCATCAAGACAATGTGTGGTTTATGACCGCTTTCAAGGTCCAGCGGTTTAGCAACAGGTTCAAGGACGCTTTCAATTTCTTCAGCAAGGATGCTGCGGACTTCCTCGCCTGAAATTTCCTTATCATAGCGACCATCAGATACACGGTCGGTAATCGCAATCGCTGTATCAATGCCAAGGTCTGCTTGAATCAGAATATCTTCCAGCTCTTCAAGAGTATCTGCATCCAGCTTGCGCTTGGTGAAGATCGAGCTGATGCCCTCGGATAGGGCATTGGAAGAACGGGAGAGCCCGGCTTTAAGACGCTGGAACCAGCTCGTTTTTACTGGAACATCTTCTCCAGTTTCCGCAATTCCCGGAGTTTCTCCAGCTTCTTCAGCCTCTCGGCTCTCTTCGACCGCTCCAGTTTCCTCGTCTCCTCCGGATCCTCCGCTTTCCCGAACACTTTCAGAGCTTCCTGCTTCTTCAGGTCCTTCCGCTGTTCCTGATGCTTCAGTGATCTCATCTGTGAGAACGGGTTGTCCATCGGCAGTATCCTCAGCAACGGGCGCAGCATCATCGCTGACCTTTGGGGAAAGTATATCTTGCTCAGGCTCAACGTCTGCTGAATTTTCTTCATGCAGATCGTCATTGTCCAGGTAGGCGGTCTCTTCTAGGGCTTTGGTTTCTGCCTCATCCAAATCATGAGGCTTATCAGAAACTTTCTCTTCGGTCGCAGGCTCCAACTCAGGTGTGAGCTCTGGATTTTCCAGATCAAGAGTTTCATCTGCGATTGCTTCAGCCGTTTCTTCAAGGCCTTTAACAGGGTCAAGCGGAACGGATTGAACGCCTTCTAAAGACTCACGAAGCTCTGCACTGTCAGGAGCTTTTTCCTCCTGCAGGCTCTGTGTTTCTTCTGAGGAACCGCCAAACAGGCGACTGAAAAAACCGCGCTTCTTTTCGCTCATGCTGGAAAGATACCTTTGAAATGTAAAAGCTTAAGCTGCTTTGCCAAGTGGCTCTGCAATTAGATGTCTTTCGGTATGCCCTGTAATGCGTGCGGAGACAAGGCTTCCGGCAACATCCGCATCCAGTTCAACCTGAGTAAATTGCTCGGTGCGACCAAGTCCCTCACGCTCAATCAGGATCTCACGCTTCTTGCCCACTTCAGCACGAAGGTGAGCCAGCAAAGCTTCCTGCCCCTTTTCACGAAGGCGTGCAGCGCGCTCTTTAATGATCTTGCGATCGAGCTGCGGCATACGGGCCGCTGGAGTGCCAGGGCGTGGAGAGAATGGGAACACATGCAGATGTGTCAGCCCACACTCATCAACGATGCGCAGGGTGTTCTCAAACATCTCATCAGTCTCGGTCGGGAAACCGGCAATGATGTCAGCGCCGAAAACAACATCCGGGCGCATCTTGCGTACGTCTTCGCAGAACTGGATCGTATCTTCACGAGAATGACGGCGCTTCATGCGCTTGAGGATCATGTTGTCGCCAGCCTGCAGGGAAAGGTGCAGATGCGACATCAGACGATGATCATGCGCAATCACTTCCATCAACTCATCATCAGCTTCAATGCTGTCGATGGAGGACAGACGCAAGCGCTTGAGATCAGGAACCATCTTCAAAATCTTGGAGCAAAGCGTTCCAAGCTTCGGCATTCCTGGCAGATCAGCGCCGTAGGAGGTAATATCAACGCCAGTCAGAACAATCTCGCCATAGCCGTTATCGACAAGGCGTTTGATCTGGTCAATCACCACGCCCATCGGCACAGAACGTGAGTTACCGCGGCCATAAGGGATGATGCAGAAGGTGCAGCGATGGTCACAGCCATTCTGGACCTGAACAAACGCACGAGAGCGTCCTTCCAGTCCATCGATCAGGTGACCAGCGGTTTCGCGCACGCTCATAATGTCGTTGACGCGCACCTTCTCGGTTTCTTCAATGCCAAACTGAGCGACACGGCCATAAGAGGCGCGCTCCAGCTTTTCGGAGTTACCAAGAACCAGATCCACTTCACCCATCTCGGCAAAGGTTTCAGATTCTGTCTGGGCCGCACAGCCAGTCACGATAATACGTGCATCCGGATTTTCGCGGCGGGTTTTGCGAATGGTCTGCCGTGCTTGACGGACAGCTTCGTTGGTCACGGCACATGTGTTGATCAGCACGGCATCCTTAAGGCCTGCGGCCTCTGCTTCGCGCTTCATCACTTCCGACTCATAAGCGTTCAGTCGGCAGCCAAATGTCACAACATCAATGCTCACTGCGTAGGCTCCATTGCCGCGTCCCCCGAAGCGGTCTTTGTGTAGGTGAGGGTGTCGAGATTGAGCTCGCCCTCGAATTCAATTGCGGTTTCACCGGTCATCATGATGTGGTCGTTGTCCTCACGCCACTCAATACCCAGCGGTCCTCCCGGCAGATGGACAGTGCACTTACGTCCTGTCCGTCCAGTTCTGGCAGCAGAAACACCCACTGCGCAGGCCCCGGTGCCACAAGCTTTTGTCAAGCCAGCACCGCGTTCCCAGACTTTCATGCGGATCTCGTTTTCGCCAATGATCTGAGCAAGAGAGATATTCGCCTTTTCAGGGAACATCGGATGACACTCAAGCAATGGTCCAAATCGCGCAAGGTCGTGGGCTTCAATATCATTCACCCAGAAAATGGCGTGCGGATTACCAACATTCACAACGCTTGGTGAGTGCAGAACTGGCTCGTCTATCGGCCCGATCTGCAGCTCAATGGCCCGCGTGTCCGCAAACTCTTCTGCCAGTGGAATCTGATCCCACTCAAAGCGAGGCCTGCCCATATCAACGCTCACCAGCGTCTCTGTGTCAGAAGCATGTGCAATCAGTAAACCAGCGTTGGTCTGAATAGGAACGCTTGGAGTGCCTGCTTCACCCATTAGCAGACGGCCAATGCAGCGTGTTGCGTTACCGCAAGCATCTACTTCGCTGCCATCGCGATTGTGGATGCGCATAAAGGCATAAGCATCAGAACTTGCAGGCTCGACCGTAATCATCTGGTCAAAACCAATACCCTTTTCGCGGTCTCCGATAGCTGCAATTTGCGCCGGAGTTAAGACAACCTTCTTTGCGCGGCCATCAAACACCACGAAATCATTGCCTAAACCGTTCATTTTCAAAAAGGGAACCAGCGTATCCGCCATGAGCTTGCTTCCATTCATGCGTAATCCGTCAAGAAGGCACTATATGGATTAAATTACTTTAGATTACTAGGGAAAATGCAGGGAAAAACCTTGTCTGAAACGATTGTGAGGCCAGCTTTAAAGCCTCCCTAATCGAATTCTCTGGTTTTGCACTAATCCGCACAGACTTCCATTACATCCCCAGGCGCCATTTCCTTCAGGATTTCACGCATCACTTCCGGATAAACCGCAACGCATCCCTCTGTCGGTAAAAAGCCTTCTCGTGCCACGTGAAAGAAGATTGCGCTGCCTTCGCCTTTGACCGCCGGATACATATTGCAATCCAGCACGACAACAATGTCGTAAAGCCGGTCATCTCGCCACATCTTCTCATGGCTGGGCTCAAACGGCAGATCGACGGGGCGGTTATAAAGAGTATCCTGAGGAGAATCACACCAACCATCGCTTTGAGACAGGGGTGAAACTGGCAAATACGTGACTGGACAAGAGCTGCGATCCGAGCGGTAATACACATTCAGCAGTTCAAAACGCCCAATCGGAGTTGCGCCGTCACCTTCGCGCTTTGTGTGCGTCAAACCAGATCGTCCAAGTGCACACGCAAATGTTACTGCGCCTAGCGTCAGTGTTCCTGAGTGAGGCTCATCACCTGTATGCCGCACAAATAGGGTCTTCTGGGTCTTCTTAAGTAGCTTTGCGGGGGGAGTGGGTACTGCGAGAGGAAGCATCTATGAACCTGTTGTCCTGCGGAAAACACCGGGAGAAACACTCCCAAATAAAGCGGGGGTCACTTACGCGTGAAGTAGATTTTACGAAAAACTTTGAGATTTACCACGTTTTTGCTCGCCTTTTTTTCGGCAACCCTTCATGTATTTATGTGAGATAAGTTTTAGGGCTAGCACCAAAGATTGGTGATTGGGTGAGAATATGACTGCACGTAAAATTCTGCTTGTAGATGACGATAACGATCTGCGTGAAGCGCTCGTTGAGCAGCTGTCGCTTTATGATGAATTTGAAACCACTCAAGCTGACAGTGCTGCGACTGGCATCAAAAAAGCAAAAGAAGATCACTTCGACCTAGTTCTGATGGACGTTGGTCTGCCGGACATTGATGGCCGTGAAGCTGTGAAGTTGCTGCGTAAAGCAGGCTTTGGCGCTCCAGTCATCATGCTCACCGGTCATGACACAGATAGTGACACGATCCTTGGTTTGGAAGCTGGCGCAAACGACTACGTCACCAAGCCATTCAAGTTCGCTGTTCTGCTTGCTCGCATTCGTGCGCATCTGCGTCAGCATGAACAGAGCGAAGATGCTGTGTTCACCATTGGCCGTTACTCCTTCCAGCCTGCTGCAAAGTCTATGCAGGACGATAGTGGTGGGAAGGTTCGCCTGACCGAAAAAGAAACTTCTATCCTGAAGTTCCTCTACCGTGCAGGTGAAAAGCCAGTGACACGCGACGTGCTGCTGCATGAAGTTTGGGGCTACAACTCCGGCGTCACCACACACACGCTGGAAACTCATATTTACCGTCTGCGTCAGAAAATTGAGCGTGATCCGTCCAATGCGGAGCTGCTCGTGACAGAAGCTGGTGGATATAAGCTTGTGCCTTGAGGCATAAGCAGCTAATCCAAGAACTATGAGTCTAGCCCGCGACATCGAAATCTTAAGACGCGTTCCTCTCCTCTCGCAATTTTCAGAGGACCAGTTGCGCCTGCTCGCATTCAGTGCGGAAACCATGCAGGTGTCTAAAGGTGGAACAATTTTTAATGAGGGTGAGCGGGCAGACGGTGGCATCGTGCTGACAATCGGCAAGGTGCAGCTGGAAACCGGTATGGGGCGCGACGCGCGTCCCAGAGGCACCTACGGCCCCGGTACTCTGTTCGGCGAAAACGCACTGATGGCTGAGGGCAAACGTCCGGCCCGTGCAGTCGCACTTGAAAATTGCGAATTGATCCGCGTCCGCCGCGCACTCTTCTCCCGCATGCTGCAGGAATTTCCTGAAACGGCGCAAAAGCTTTATGTCGATAAAGCAAACCAGTTTACGACAGCTGCCGCCGCTTTGGCGCGCGTTGGTCGCAAGCTGGACGAAGTGGACGCTCTCAATGAGCGCCATAAACAAGAAGTTGCTGCTAAGCGCAGTTAAGCCAGCAGCCCTTTAAAGCGGCTTCTGCACACGGCTCTCTTTAAAATCATAGATAATCGAGCTTTCGATCTTGGTGATGTAGGCTCGCTTTGTGAACTTTTCAAAGGCGAGGCTTTTCAGGTGATCGATATCGCGAACACGCAGATGGGCGACGATATCGTATGCTCCACTGATCAGCGTGACGGATTTTACTTCCGGTAGCCCAACGACCTCCTGCATGAATTCCTCCACCAGAAGTGCCTCGTGTCTGTCCAGCTGAATGAAGAACATTGCCTCAAAGCCCACTCCATAGGCTTTCGGGTCCACGACGGCATGGCTACTCTGTAAAATACCACTGTCTTTCAATCGCTTAATACGTTCATGGCAAGCCGATGGGCTCAGGTTAACCTCTGCGGCCACCTGTTTATTGGGAAGCAGTGCATTATTCTGCAAAATTTCCAATATGACGAAGTCTGTTCGGTCGAGATGGTGAGAAGAGGTCATTTTTCGGAATCAATTCGATATTCGGAGGGTATGCGCCGCAGTATATTCGGAGAAAATTTGGAATAAAACCTCTCATAAGAAAATACTCTCAATGGCAGCGAATACCCTTCTCTTTTTGATCACCATCCTAAGTCTGATTATCGTGCCCGGCCCGGATATGCTGTATGTCACCAGCAGGGCACTTGCGAGCGGAAAACCCGCTGCCCTCAAAGCATCTCTCGGAATTTCAGCTGGTTATCTCGTGTTCACCGTCTTGGTTGCTGCAGGTTTTCAGTCTCTCTTCCTGGCGGAACCAAGACTGTTTCAGGCAATCCGCTGGGTAGGTCTGGCCTATCTTATGTATTTGGCCTATCGCCTCTTCTTCGCAAGCGGCATGTGGACTTCAGAAGATGAGCAACAAGCACCAGCAGATACCAATGATCTGAAGTTCGGCTTTCTCACCAGTTTGCTGAACCCAAAGGGAATGCTCTTCTATTTCTCTCTACTGCCGCAGTTCTATGTGCCGGAGGTTATGCCTTTCTGGCTCTACGCGCTGGTTTTCGGCATGGTGGCAAGCCTACTCTGCCTGATTGTTTACTACGGCGTTGGCAGCCTCGTTTCCGGCCCTGCCCGCGTGTGGCTGGCAAACAGCAACAACGGCAAACGCGTCTCCATGCTCGCCAGCCTTTGCGTCTTTGCTGTCGGCATCTCTATGGTCGTTGCCGATATCGCGTAAACACATCTGCACGATCTTTTGAAAAGCGCATTGTAAATCAAGCCGTCAGCTTGTGATATGACTGCATGTCGCCTTCATGCAGTCATAGTTTGCCGCTTTGACTGAGCCAACCAACGTCTCACTCAAAGAGGAAACTGCTTCCATGCCAAACACAGTCAGTAAAGTACTTGCAGGAGCCGTTGTGGCTACACTGCTCACGCTGGGTGGGCTAAACTCTTCTGCGCTTGCTCAAACTTATACAGAGCAAGACGTTTTTGCTGCAGTAGAGGCGAATGACATGAAGGCATTAGACCAAATCGCAAAGGCCGGAGCGTCACTGGATGCCCGTGACAGCTCTGGTGATACAGCGGTTATCGTTGCAGCCAGACGTGGAGATCTTGAGCTGGTCGAGCACTTGGTCAAACTCGGCGCTGACATCAATCTGATGGATGCCAAAAAGCGTGATGTGCTGAACATAGCGATCACCACGAGTAACCCTGAACTGGCACGGTTGGCTCTGGACTTAGGGATCGACCCTTCCATGGTGACATCTGTCTATGAAGGCTCTGCACTCATATACGGAAGCCATCAGGGGGCTGTCGAGATTGTTTCCATGCTGATTAAGGCTGGCGCACCGCTTGACCATGTCAATAATCTGGGCTGGACCGCACTTCTTGAGGCCACCATTCTTGGCGACGGCAGTGAACCTTATCAGACGATCGTCAAGAAACTCGTTGATGCCGGAGCTGACAAAATCATCGCTGACCGTAACGGCGCCCTCCCAATCGACCACGCCCGCAACAAAGGCCACACAGCAATCGTGCAGCTCTTGGAAGACTAGGCTGCTTAAGCTAACAGAGATTGGTGAGGAGACAAGGCTGTTTAGCTTTAAGCCTCTTTAAGCCTCTTTAAGCAGCTTTTCCCAGTTGGACCAAGCTTTGGAAGCTGGGTCCTCACTAATCAACCGCAAGATCAGCCCTTCAAATCGCTTTCTGCTAGAATACCCAAGAGATGAAATAGGGGATCGAGTGAGCTTTTGGCCTGTGCGCTTATGGAAGAATTCCAGAAAGTCGTCATTAGCTTCAATGCGCTGAGCCAACTCAGGCAATGGAATGCCGGTAGCCTTCTCTATCGCGAGCCTAAAGTCCTCAATTGCTTCTTGCGAATGATCGAGGTGACTAAGTGCAATGCCGCGTTCTAAGTACAACATCGCAAGTTTCTTTTCTTCAGATGCGATGAGGGTGTTCAATAAACCTGTTGTGATAGAAATGCTGCAGGCGCGGACTTTTCTCTCTTCATCAATACCAGGCTTCTGACAAGTTCCGGCAAAAATGCTGGCAGTGAAGCCTAGAATCCAGATTGGAAGGAATAAGGCTGCGAAACTCCAAATAAATGTCGCCTTGAACGAGAGCCTCTTGCCAGCGTCTTTATTCATTCAGACCTCCAAGGATTGCACCGTGCGGAGTCCATATAACAAGGGCGCCACAAGGGCGCCCTGAAAAATTTGCTTTATACCAACTTGGTTAGTGCCAAGGATGGCTCAGTCCCAGTTTGTCTTCGTAGCTGTCGATGTGGTCGGTCTTTTGAAAAGTCTGACCAATGTCGTCAAGGCCGTTCAGCAGGCAATGCTTGCGGTGTGGGTCCAGATCAAACTTGATTGAGCCACCATCCGGGCCGCGCACTTCCTGTTCTTCCAGATCAACAGTCAGTGTCGCGTTTGCGCCGCGGGACGCATCATCCATAAGCTTGTCGAGATCTTCCTGACTCACCACGATCGGCAGAATGCCGTTTTTAAAGCAGTTGTTGTAGAAGATGTCAGCAAAGCTGGTGGAGATCACACAGCGAATGCCGTAATCCAGCAGAGCCCAAGGCGCGTGCTCACGGGAAGAGCCGCAGCCGAAGTTATCACCAGCAACAAGGATCTGAGCATTCTCGTAGCTTGGCTTGTTCAGCACAAACTCTTCGTTTCTGGAGCCGTCGTCGTTGGTACGCATCTCATGGAAAAGTGCAGTGCCAAGGCCTGAACGCTTGATGGTTTTCAGAAACTGCTTCGGGATGATCATATCGGTGTCGATATTGACCAGTGGCAGCGGCGCAGCAACGCCTGTCAGTGTACTAAACTTTTCCATGGAAGACTCTCCTCGGATCTCTGGAATTCTCTAATTTTTATTAGGCGACAGCGAGATCAATGCTCTCGTTCAGGCCCATCATAATATTCAGGTTTTGGACGGCTGCGCCGGAAGCGCCCTTGCCAAGGTTGTCATAGATTGCGACCAGCAGAGCTTGGTGCCGGTCATCATTGGCAAAAACGTGCAGCTGCATTTTGTTTGTGCCGTTGAAGATTTCCGGGCTCAGATCCTCAATTGCGTTGACGCTTTCAAACGGTGCGACCTCCACATCGCCAGCAATGCTGGAGAAATGGTCATCAAGCACAGCGTGCAGGTCTTTGCCTGTTGGTGCGTTACGCAGTTGTCCCAGCTGTAACGGAACAAATGTCATCATGCCCTGCGCATAGTTGCCAACCGCTGGCTGGAACAATGGTGCATGGGCAAGGTCAGCATACAGCTGCATTTCCGGCAGATGCTTGTGTCCAAACTGCAAACCGTAAGGCCAGTAAGAAGACGGCTTGTCGCTGGCTTCATACTTTTCAATCATCTGACGGCCACCGCCAGTATAACCGGAAACTGCGTTCACAGTGAGTGCGTGGGTGGACGGAATAACTCCAGCTTCCAGCAGTGGACGTACAGTCGCGATCACGCCTTGCGGGTAACAACCCGGATTGGAAACGAACCGCGCGTTGGAAATGATCTCCGCCTGATCCTTCGTCATCTCAGGAAAGCCGTAGGCCCAATCTGGATTAACGCGGTGTGCAGAAGATGCATCAATAACGCGGGTGCTGTCATTCTTGATGAGCGACACGCTTTCCAGTGCAGCTGCATCCGGCAGGCACAGGATCGCAACATCAGAAGAGTTCAATAGTTCTGCACGAGCTGCCAGCTCCTTGCGGCGCTCCGGAGCGATGCTGAGGATCTCAATGTCACGGCGCCCGGCCAGACGCTCGCGGATCTGCAGACCCGTCGTTCCGGCTTCTCCATCAATGAACACGCGCACTGACATTTTCGACTCCTTGGAGCTTGTAGTTGGAATTAGGTTCAGGGGTTGTACAACGTCCATCACCTATTGTCACAGAATAGGGCGCGTTTTTTTAGGCCTCTGTCCTCAATTGGCAGTTGAGGGGGGCTCAAGCAACTTCAGGTTCACAGGAAGGGCTTTTCGAATATTACAAGAATTCCCGTATGTCGCTCACATCCGAACACATTCTACTGAAAACGATGTTTTTGCGGGATTCTTGTCGCGTTTCGCATTGAAATATTGAGTAAATGCACCTTAATAGGTTTCAAAGGCATAGGCCGCGTCCATGTGGCATGTTCGCGCAGCCTGTGCCGACTATAATGTTGGATGAGGAACGCCTGAATGTCTGTAACGACAGCCGAGGCTAAAGCTGGGCTTATTGCCGATACCTGTGCACTGCTAATTGACGATAACGAAGACGAAGCAAGGTTTGCCGAAGACCTCTTCTCTCACGCCGATGCAGAAGATCTCCTGAACTATACCCCATCAGAGCTTGCGGTCGTATCGCAGGAAGCCTGGGCTGATTTCGCAAATCACCCGCTGGGGACCCATCGTATTCGCGTGTTCAACCCGCAGCCAAACGCTGACGGTAAGCAGCTCGAAGACATTACCATCGTTGAAATCGTCAACGATAACATGGCCTTCCTCGTTTCCTCCGCGATGGGGGCAATCCAAACTGCTGGCTACGAAGTCCGCCTCGTACTGCACCCACTCTTCATCGTAGAGCGTGATGATGATGGCGGCCTGCAAAAATTCCACGGCACTGTTGGTCTGGGAGGACCATCTGTTCGCCGCGAAAGTCTCATCCATATCCACCTTACACGCTTGAACTCTGATGAGGACATCCAGAAGCTCGAAGAGACTCTTGACCTTGTTCTCAACGACGTCCGTCAGGCCGTGCAGGACTGGCGCCCAATGCGCGACAGAATCCAGCTGGCGGTTGAAGAATACCAGCAGGTCCGTGCAAAGGCAGACAACAAGCAGTTTGACGAAGCAATCGCCTTCCTTGAGTGGATGGCGGCTGATAACTTCACCCTTTTGGGTATCCGCGAGTTTATTTTCGATGACACCAGCGAAAACAGCGAACTCTCTCTGATCGAAGGTTCCGGTCTCGGCATTCTGACCGATCCGAAGGTCCGCGTGCTCCGCAAGGGCTCTGAATTCGTTGTTATGACACCGGAAATCAGAGAGTTTCTGCTGAAGCCGGAACCATTGATCATCGGTAAAGCCAACATCCGCAGCCGCGTCCACCGTCACGTGCACATGGACTATGTTGGCGTGAAGCTGTTTGATGATGAAGGCAAACTTCGTGGTGAACTGCGCGTTGTCGGTCTCTTCACCGCCACAGCGTACACCCGCTCAACCAGCTCCATTCCTTACATTCGCCATAAGACCGCGAAAGTAATGAAAAAGCACGGCTTTGATCCGGAAAGCCACAGCGGTCGCGCACTTCGCAACATCTTGGAAGGTTATCCGCGTGATGATCTGTTCCAGATTGATGTTGAAACCCTCTCCAACTTTGCAGATGCGATTCTTCAGCTCAACGAGCGGCCACGTGTCCGTGTTCTGTCCAGAACCGATAAGTTCGACCGTTTCGTATCGATCATCACTTACATCCCGCGTGATCATTTCACCACGAGCATTCGTGAGCGAGTTGGTAAGTATCTGGCAAACGTCTACGAAGGTCGTCTGTCTGCCTGGTACGCAACCTTCCCTGAAGGCCCTCTTGTCCGCGTTCACTACATCATTGGCCGTTACATCGGTGATACGCCTCAACCGTCTCAAGCAGAGCTGGAAGCCTCTATTCAGGTCATCGTCCGCACCTGGACAGACAGTCTGCGAGAAGCGCTCCGCTCAGTCTATGGCAACGCCATCTCTGGCGCACTGCTGAAGCGGTATGGTTCTGCGTTTGATGGTGAATACACTTCCGCGACACCAGCGGTGACCGCGACCAAAGATATTCGCCGCGTTGAACAGCTGGGCGAGAAGCGCCCGCTTGTCATCAGCTTCTACAAGCGCGAGCGTGAAGGAAAGGGCCAGATTTCTCTGCGTGCCTACCACCTCAACAAACCGATTCCGCTGTCTGCTCGTGTGCCGATGCTCGAAAATCTCGGGTTCCGCGTCATCAACGAGAGAACCTACCGGATTACGCCGTCAGATCGCGAACTTAGCTATCTGCACGACACAACGCTGCATCTGGATGAAAACCGCTTCCGCAACTTCACAGAAGCGGATATCGAGCGCCTCGGTGCATTGTTCCTCGCAGTCTGGAACAAACAGGCTGAAAACGACGGTTATAATGCCCTTGCACTGACAGCAGGATTGGCATGGCGCGACATCGCTATGATCCGGGCGCTCTCCCGCTACTTGCGTCAGGCTGGAATCCTCTATTCTGAAGATTATATGTGGGGAACTCTTAACCGCTATCCACAGATCGCTCAGCAGCTCGTTCACCTGTTCCATACACGCTTTGATCCTACACTCGGAACGTTTGAACGTTCGGGTAAGGAGGGGCGTCTGATTGATGAGATTTCCGCAAGCCTTGATGAAGTAACGAGCCTGGATGACGACCGTATTCTCCGTCGTTTCCAGAATTTGATCCTGGCGACACTGCGCACCAACTTCTTCCAGTTGGATGATGCTGGCCAGCCAAAACCAACCTTTGCATTCAAGCTTGACCCACATAAAGTGGAAGGTCTGCCAAAGCCGCTGCCGTACCGCGAGATCTTTGTGTACAGCCCGCGCGTTGAAGGCGTGCACATGCGCTTTGGTCCGGCTGCTCGTGGTGGCCTGCGTTGGTCCGACCGTGCTCAGGATTACCGCACAGAAGTGCTGGGCCTTGTGAAAGCACAGCAGGTCAAGAACGCTGTGATCGTTCCTGTTGGCTCAAAAGGTGGTTTCCTGCCGAAACAGCTTCCAAAAACAGGCAGCCGTGACGAGTGGATTGCGGAAGGAACTGAAGCCTACAAGATCTTCATCTCCTCCCTGCTGGATCTGACAGATAACCTGGACGCTGACCTCATCCTGCCGCCAGAGCTGGTTGTTCGTCACGATCAGGACGACCCATACCTCGTTGTGGCAGCTGATAAAGGCACCGCGACCTTCTCAGATACCGCAAACGCAATCTCAGAAAGCAAAGGCTTCTGGCTGGGCGATGCATTCGCGTCCGGCGGTTCCGCTGGGTATGACCATAAGAAGATGGGCATTACCGCTCGCGGCGGTTGGGAAGCTGTGAAACGTCACTTCCGCGAAATGGACCGTGACATCCAGAAAGAGCCATTCACCGCATGTGGTGTTGGTGACATGTCTGGAGACGTATTCGGCAACGGTATGCTGCTTTCAAAAGCAACCAAACTCGTTGCTGCCTTCGATCACCGCGATATCTTCCTTGACCCGAACCCGGATCCAGCTGTGACCTGGGAAGAACGCAAGCGTATGTTCGATCTGGGGCGCTCTTCCTGGCAAGACTACAACAAGGAGCTGCTCTCAGAAGGCGGCGGCATCTACCCACGTTCTTCCAAGTCTATTCCTCTGACCATTCAGGTTCAGAAGATGCTCGGCCTCAACAAGTCGAAAGCATCTCCTCAGGAGGTCATGACCGCTATCCTGAAGATGCAGGCAGACCTGCTGTGGTTCGGTGGTATCGGCACATACATCCGCGCTTCTGACGAAAACAACAGTGATGTGGGGGACCGTGGTAACGACGCAATCCGCATCACAGCGGCTGAAGTCGGTTCGAAAGTTATCGGCGAAGGTGCAAACCTCGGCATCACTCAGAAAGCTCGTATCGAGTTCTCTCGTGCCGGTGGCCGCTGTAACTCCGATGCGATTGACAACTCCGCTGGTGTGAACTCCTCCGATATGGAAGTGAACATCAAGATTGCGCTGGGCGCTGCAGTTAAGAAGGGTACCCTGACCACTCCGGACCGCAACGTTCTGCTGGCAGATATGACAGACGAAGTTGCTCAGCTGGTGCTGCGTAACAACTACCTGCAAACTCTGGCAATCTCACTCTGCGATCGTCGTGGCCTTGAAGATCTGGGCTATCAGGTCCGCATGATGCGTCAGCTCGAATCTCAGGATCTGCTGGATCGTGTCGTTGAAGATCTGCCGGATGATGTGACCATTGAAGAACGTGAAAAAGCAGGTCAGCACCTGTCTCGTCCAGAACTGGGCGTGCTGCTGGCATATGCTAAACTCACGCTCCATGATGAGTTGCTGAACAGCTCCGTTCCTGATGATGCCTACCTCGCGAAAGAGCTGTACCGCTACTTCCCGAAACAGATGGCAGAGACCTACACTCAGGAAATTGAAGGACACCGTCTGCGTCGCGAAATCATCGCAACAATGCTGGCGAACTCCATCATCAACCGGGGTGGCCCTGCATTCCTGACCCGCATCATCGATCAGACCGGCGCGTCTGTTGCTGATGTGGCCCGTGCCTTCGCTGTGGTGCGTGATGCCTTTGGGCTGACCCAGCTGAACGAAGAGATCGACCGTCTCGACAACACCATCTCCGGTGATCTGCAGCTAGAGCTCTATACTCTGGTTCAGGATCTGGTGCTGGGTATGGTGATCTGGTTCCTGCGCAACGTCTCCTTCGAAGATGGTTTGGAAGCTGCGATCAACCGCTTCCGCGATACCGTCAAGCGTCTGTCTCCACGTCTGGAAACATTCCTTTCCGAAGAACGGGCAGCAACGCTCAAAGCGGAAACTGATCGTCTGGTGGAAGCTGGTGTTCCAATCATGATCGCGGCTCGTATCGCCCGTCTCATCGGCGAAATGGTGATCCCGGATATCGTTCTGGTCTCTGAAAAAGCCAACCGTGACGTGGATGAAGTTGCAGCCTCTTACTTCCGCGTGGCCGAGCACTTCAAGTTCGGCGCGATTGAAGAGCTGGCTCGTGAGTTTGTCATTCGTGACTACTACGACGGATTGGCGCTCGACCGTTCCCGTTCCATCCTGGCAAATGCTCTGCGTGATCTGGCTGCTCAAGCCCTTGCGGATGAAAAAGGCTTTGATGGCTGGCTGGAACGCAATGGCGGTAAAGCTGAAAGAACACAGCAGGCAACCAACGAGATTCTGGAGAAGAACCTGTCGGTTTCCAAGTTCTCTGTGGCAGCTGGCATGCTGGCAGAGCTTGCAAACTAAGCTCTGCAAACAGTACAAAATACAAAACCCCGGTGCAGCACCCTGCACTGGGGTTTTTCTTTGCCTGAGATCAGAATTATCTATTCTTGGCGTTCTTTTCTTTTTCCATCGCCAGTCGCATTTCAAGGTCGGAGATATGCTTCATCGCGGCCTTCTTGTCTTCATCGCTGGAGGCGGCGCGGTACTTCTCACGCGCTGCAGCAATGTCATGGGTCAGCTGCACTTCGCGAGGGGCGGCAGCACGATCAAGCACACTCTTGTCTACGCCTTCGATGCGCTCTTCTTCGACCTTGGTTCCTGATTTTGAACGGAGCGCTTCCAACTGCGCTTTGAGTTCCTGTTGGGCGGCGGCGTTCTTATTGTTTTTATTGAGGTCGAACATGCTGGTTCCTTCTCACGTGTCAAAACATATCCTCCCCATAGATATGAATTTAAACCAGCGTCTCTGTCTATTACGTCCCGAAAGGTGTGCTGAACCTGAGCTTAATGCTGTGGGCCTCTATCTATTCAAATCCGACCATTCTGTGCGCGATCTCATTTATAGATCAGCTTGGCAGTCACAATCGCACCAACCGCGATAATGGAGATGATATTGCCAACAACAAGCGGCCAGGCCTCCATCATGATGCCATAGACAAACCAGAGCACCACAGTACTCAGCACAAGAAGGTTTGCAGCAAGGGAAAGGTCTTTTGTCTCGCGAGACCGCCACGTTTTCACGGTCTGCGGAAGCCAGCACAAGGTGCCAATAATGGCAGCGAGATAGCCGATGTAATCTGCGTAAACGAGCATAGTGATAATCGCATTTGTAATGTGAGATAAGAAAAACCTGGGTAGGTGTACGCAGAGTAGCACAAGATGAAATCTAGCGTAATAGGTGCATGTGCGGCAGGTCTTCGCACAAAAAAGCCTCGGGCGCACCGAGGCTTCATCATCATTAGGTCGGCTAAGAGATCGTTAAAAGACTCGGACCTCTTCTCGTGCAACCAGTTCGGACAGCGTTTTGATGCGCGCGCCGTTTTCCTTGAAGTTCGCAGGTGAAAGCCATTTTTCAAAGGAGGCACGCAAAACGGGCCATTCGCTATCAAGCACCGAGAACCAGGCCGTATCAAGGTTCTTGCCTTTGACAACGGATGCCTGACGCAATGTTCCCTCGTAGCTGAAGCCAAGGCGTACAGCTGCTTTGCGAGACACTTTGTTCAAGGCATTACACCGCCATTCATAACGACGGTAGCCCCATTTATCGAACACTCGCTGCATCATCAGGAACATCGCTTCCGTGCCACCGCACTTGCGTTGCAGCAGGGGGGAGAAGTGGATGTGCCCAACTTCAATGCTGCCTGTTTCAGGCACAATGTTCATATAACTCGCAACACCAAGAGCTTTTCCGCCTTCTTGTTCAATAATAGCAAATGAAAACGGGTCGTTCCCGGCAGCCAACTCCTTGATGTATTGCTCAAAGCTTTCAAAGTCTGGAAAAGGGCCTTCATCCAGATAGGTCCAGTTGCGGCCTTCTGTATCGACACTGAACGCCTCATACAGGTCTTGCGCATGCTTTTCGGGGTCCAATCGCTCCAGTCTGCAAAAGTGACCGACCATCGTCTCGTCTGTCGGCAGCTGAGCCGGAGCCCAATCCAACATATCTTCGCCCACGACCTGCCCCAGTTCGTTCTGGTTTTGAGAGGGATCCTTTTCGGATTTCTCTGCGGATTTCAGTGCAGCTAGATATGCAAGCATTTTAGGCCTCCTCGGAATGTCCCGATCTGGAAAGTTTAAAGCACCAAAATGACAAAACCCCGACCTTTCAGTCAGGGTGTCATCATCAGGTATTAAAGGCGTTCAGAAGGATCGTTCTTTCTTACAAGAGCAGAACTTCCGCGTTCATTGTCGTCCTCGTCTTTCCTCGAAGACGTAAACGCCCAGAAACTCCGCTTAATGTCACCTTTGGCAAAACAGTCGTAAAAGTCGCGACGTCCATACATGGAGTTCTTGCTACAGCCGTAGCCGTACCAGTAGCAGGTATCGCTTTTCTTCACTTCAATGTGGCCGTGGCGATTGCGTTTGTCGCGGTTATAAACGCAGATCGAGCCATCTGGCGCACGATCAGGGCTGCTCACGCGCAAGCGTTTGAAGCCATATTTCGGGAGAGCCTTGATCGCCATGTAAGCCGAGCCACCCGGAATGTAGGTGTCTACCAGACCTTCAGAAATCAGATGCTTCTTCACATAGCGGTAGCAGTAAGTCATACCGCGTCGGCGGCGAGCAGAGCGAACACGGCCAGAGCTTGCTGCCAGCACAGCACCAGCATAGCCAATGTAGCTGTCTTCTTCGCTACCGGCGATCTTGTCTGCTTCGTCACGGCTGAGTTTGGCAACTTCAGTCAGCGTGTAGGTCGAAAAATCTGCTTTGGAAACATAAATGTCAGAGGTGATGCTGCCTTCTTCGTCCGGCTGGTCAACGCCCAGACGAACCAGCTCGCCTTTGGTTGGGTCAGTCGCCCAGTCCAGCACGCTCAGCTGTGCGCCAACAGGTAGGATTTGTTGAAGAGAAGAGCCCGCTTTGCCGTCTTCAGCTGTCGCCCAGCCTTTAGCAAGAATTGGCTTGGCAACATTATAGTTGCCGGAAGTGGTCATCTTGTTTTGCGGAAGAGTATCTTTGCCGGAGAGCAGAGAAACTGGCTCCTCAGACAAAGATAGGTCACCAAAAGAAGCGTTTGGCCCTGCAGCAACTGCTGTAGTGAGAACCAGAAAACTAAACCCTGCATACGCGGATACTTTTGCAAGCTGTAGCATAATTCCTCCGAAAGCCTTTTTTAGGCACAGTGGCACCGGTTCCCGCGCGCGTTGCATGCGAGATTGCTGGAACTTGGCAATAAGAAACGGTCGAGGCGCTCACGCGCTTCGTGGTTCATGCCAGTCTGATGATGGTGCGCAGCTGTCGTTTTACTGACGCAAGCTCCTGCTCGGGGGCATCTTGCACGCCGGCAGGCAAAACTTTCCAGCAAGCTTTCCGGGGAAGGCCTGCAGGCACTCAACGCTCAAACACATGCAATACAGGCTGGCGCCTGCCTCTCGGTGCCAGTCTGTCAGTCAGCAATGTAAGAGCGCGTTTGCTCGTTTAGATCTTGCGCAGCGCCACGGTTTCGATGCTATGGTCTGTTCCCTTTGTCAGGATCAGATCAGCGCGTGGTCGCGTCGGCAAGATGTTCTGGCGAAGGTTCTCCAGATTGATGTTTTGCCAAAGGTCCTTCGCGATCTCTTGCGCCTTATCATTCGAAATTGTGGAAAATTTATGGAAATATGAACCGGGATCTCGGAATGCCGTCTCACGCAGACGCATGAAACGCTCCAGATACCAGCGTTGCAGCACTTGCTCTTCCGCATCAATGTAGATGGAAAAGTCAAAGAAATCAGAGACAAAGGGCACTGCCTTTGCCGCTTTTGGCTGATGCGAAGTCTGCAAAACATTCAGCCCTTCGACGATCAAAATATCTGGCTGTTCGACTGTGACATGCTGTCCCGGCATCACATCATAGAAGAAATGAGAGTAAATCGGGGCACGAACTTTGCGCTCTCCGCCCTTGATGTCTGTCAGGAATTTGAGCAGTGCAGAGCGGTCATAACTCTCAGGAAAGCCCTTCCGACGCATCAATCCTTCTGTTTCCAGAACAGAGTTCGGATACAAAAAACCGTCAGTGGTGATCAGGTCCACTTTCGGGCTTGCAGGCCAGCGCGAAAGCAGTGCCTGCAACAGGCGGGCCGTCGTTGACTTGCCGACAGAGACCGAACCCGCAATACCAATGATGAACGGCGTTCGGGTCAGCTGCATGCCCAAAAAGCGCTTCGTTGCAAACTGAAGGCTTTGGGAAGCTTCCACGTAATAGGCAAGCAGACGAGACAGAGGCAGGTAAATATTCTTCACCTGCTCCTGAGACACAAAGTCATTGAGCGATTGCAGGTCTTCAATTTCCTGCATGCTCAACGTCATTGGTGTGCCTGCGCGTAAAGACGCCCATTCAGTCTCTGTAAAGACAGAGTAGGGGGACAGGTCCAGCTCTTGCACTGGAGCGATTTCTTTATGCATAGCGTTAGCGCTCAAGGCCCCTCGTGCCTCCCACTTCGCGTGACAGGAAGAAAACTAGTCGTCCGTACGAGACGCTTTTTCTTCCAGTCCGGTTTGGCCGGTGCGTGCTGCAAGCTTAGCTAGAACTTCATCCAGCGACACATCGGAAACCTTCATAACAACAAGTAGATGATAAAGCAGGTCAGCTGCTTCAGAAGCAACGCCGTCCCTATCACCTTCTACGGCTGCAATCGCAGTTTCAACGGCTTCCTCTCCAAGCTTCTGTGCACACTTGGAAACGCCCTTTGAAATGAGTTTGCGGGTATATGACATTTCATCGTCACTGTTCGCACGTGCAGCAACAATAGCCTCTAGGTCCGAAAGGGTAAAATTGGTCATTTGGCTAGCCTTGTTGAGGCCGCTTCAGGATTACTCTGAATACCTGAGCGAAATTTACTTATCCAGACGCATAGGAATTCCAGCATCTGCCATGTGTTGCTTGGCTTCTTCAATGCTGTAAGTCCCAAAATGGAAGATTGAAGCAGCAAGCACAGCAGTCGCGTGTCCATCACGAACACCCTCAACCAGATGATCCAGAGTTCCAACCCCACCGGAAGCGATCACAGGTACATGTACAGCATCCGCAATTGCACGGGTAAGCGGCAAATTGTAGCCCTCTTGCGTGCCGTCACGATCCATTGATGTAACAAGCAGTTCACCAGCGCCAAGGTCCACTGCCTTACGCGCAAATTCAACAGCATCAATGCCAGTTGGCGTACGGCCACCATGGGTGAAGATCTCAAAACGCTCTTCTTCGCCTTCAGCAGAAACACGCTTGGCATCAATGCTGACAACAATGCACTGACTACCGAATTTCTGAGCTGCTTCCCGAATAAATTCAGGATTTTTCACCGCTGCGGTGTTGATTGAAACTTTGTCAGCACCGGCGATCAGCAGCTTGCGGATGTCTTCAACAGTGCGCACACCGCCGCCAACAGTCACTGGCATAAAGCAAGCTTCAGCAGTGCGTTGCACAACATCATAGATCGTGTCGCGATTGTCGCTGGAGGCAGTAATATCAAGGAACGTCAGCTCATCTGCACCAGCTGCGTCATAAGCTTTGGCTGCCTCAACAGGGTCGCCAGCATCAATCAGGTCAACAAAGTTGACGCCTTTCACGACGCGGCCATCCTTCACATCAAGGCATGGAATAATGCGAGCCTTCAGGGTCATGCGAGGCCCTCACGGCTTTTCTTGATCAGATCAAGCGCTTCAGCAGGGTCAAGACGACCATCATACAACGCACGACCAGAGATCGCGCCCTCAAGAATATCGCAATCTGTTTGCACCAGACGCTCAATGTCCTTGATGTCAGCCAGACCACCGGAAGCAATAATCGGAATGCTCACTGCATTGGCCAGCTCCAGTGTGCTCTCAATGTTCAGGCCCTTAAGAACGCCATCACGGTCAATGTCGGTGTAGATGATCGCTGCAACACCAGCATCTTCAAACTGCTTTGCCAGCTCAATCACGGTCAGCTCGGAAGTCTCTGCCCAACCTTCAACGGCAACCTTGCCACCTTTTGCGTCGATACCAACAGCAATGCGGTCAGGATACTTCTTGCAAGCTTCCTTCACCAGCTCAGGATCTCGCAGGGCTACGGTACCAAGAATGACGCGTGCAATGCCTTTTGCCAGCCAGTTGTCGATGTGTTCCATAGTGCGGATACCGCCGCCCAGTTGAACCGGGTTGGTGGTGTTGGCAAGGATCGCATCAACAGCTTCGCCGTTTTTGGTCTCACCCGCAAACGCACCATCAAGGTCAACAACGTGCAGCCATTCAAAGCCCTGGTCCTGAAACGTCTTCGCCTGTGCACCCGGATCATCGTTAAACACGGTTGCCTGATCCATGTCGCCCAGTTTCAAACGAACGCACTGGCCACCTTTAAGGTCAATCGCTGGAAAAATAATCATAATTCTGTCCTTGGACTTGTCTGTGCCACTGAAAGCGGGCAGCCGTTACGGCGCCCAGCTCAGGAAATTGGAAATCAAAGAGAGACCGAGCTTCTGGCTCTTTTCCGGGTGAAACTGCGTGCCAACCATGTTGTCTCGTCCCACCATCGCAGTGAACTCACCCGCATAGTCAAAGCTTGCCAAACGGTGTTCAGGGTTCTCGGTCGCAAAGTGATAGGAGTGCACGAAGTAAGCGTGCAGGCCATCACCGCCGGTTTTGATGCCTTCAAGCACCGGATGTTCATCACCCGTGACGTTGATGGTGTTCCAGCCCATGTGAGGAATTTTCAGCTCAGGATTAGCTGGTTTCATCGCGGTGACATCACCACTGATCCAGTCCAGCCCTTCCGCCTTCTCAAATTCAAGCCCACGAGTCGCCAACAACTGCATGCCCACGCAAATCCCCATGAAGGGTTTACCGTTGATGAGCACAGCTTCCGCCAATGCCTCTTCCATGCCATCCAGCGCCAACAGGCCACGGCGACAATCCGCAAATGCGCCAACACCGGGCAGAACGATACGGTCAGCCTTGGCAACAACTGAAGGATCAGAAGTTACCGTAACCTCATGAGTATGATGATGGTTATGGGCTGCATGCTCAAACGCCTTTGCCGCGGAGCGCAAGTTGCCAGAACCATAATCAATAATTGCCACACTCATGAAGAAACTCCTGTTATCGCTTGAGTGTCATTCCAACGACGTCAGTGTCGCTGGTGTGTGGGGCCACTGGCCCCTGTGGAAGCCGCACTTCACTTTTGGTTTTGGAAATGCGGTCGAAGAAACGAATTTCTGCCTCATCCAGATTGGCGGCAGAGATAAACCCGACAGTCTGCCAGTTTTTGCGGCGCAGGCTCCAGCTTTTCAGAAACCCGGCTTCCATCGCAAAAAACAAAGTGGCGAGCACGGTAATAAAGCCGCCAGTGGTAGACCCAAAGGCTTCAGCAATAAACACCAGCGCAATGATTGCTGCCAGATAACCGAGGAAGACCAGCCACATCCGGTTGTACAAAGACCAGAGGAGAGGGAAGAGCATCGCCCACCACGAGAAACCGTCTTTCACGAACTTGATGTTTCGTGCGTCCTCGTCCTTCAGGTGGTCAAGTGAAACCCCTGGTTCGGTCATGACATAATAGACAGCCAATTGCATTCTCCCTGAACAAGCAGAGCTGCGGGCCGAAAAGGTTAGCCGCCAAGCTGACCTTTTGTAGTTGGCACGCGTCCACTCTGGCGTGGATCTGGTTCGATAGCTGTGCGTACAGTACGCGCAACTGCTTTAAAGCATGTTTCCGCAATATGATGGCAATTGGTGCCATAAAGGTTTGCAATGTGCAGAGTAAAACCTGCATTCATGGCAAACGCACGGAAGAACTCCTCAAAAAGCTCAGTATCAAACGTGCCAACCTTGTCCCGTGGGAAGTCTACCTGCCAGACAAGGAAAGGACGACCGGAGACATCCAGAGCCACGCGGGTCAAGGCTTCATCCATCGCAAGGTGCGTGTCTGCATAGCGGGTGATGCCGCTCATGTCGCCAAGCGCTTCTTTAAACGCTTGCCCCAGAGCAATGCCCACATCCTCGGTGGTGTGGTGGTCGTCAATATGGATGTCACCATCTGCGCGGATCGTCATGTCCACGAGCGAATGTCGGGAAAGTTGTTCCAACATATGATCAAAGAAACCAACACCGGTTTTGATGTCGTACTTGCCTGTGCCATCCAGATTGATGGAAACAGAGATCGTCGTTTCTTTTGTGCCGCGGGCAATAGTGGCCTGACGCATGGGATGTCCCTTGATAAGTTTATAGTCCTTATACTCATGCAAAACCCCTGCACAAGCATTTAAAGACGCGCCGTTTTAACAGGCTAAGGGATCGCTGAAAATACCCAAAGATGAAAAAGCTAGGATCTGCTACTCCCTCTGGTATTTCTCGGCACAAACTGTTAGGAACTGAGCCGTTTATCTAGCAGATATTTGGAGCCTCGCATGTCTTATCGCCCAGCAAGTGCAGTCGATCGCCTGATCCTCCCTCTGGATGTTCCAACAGTTGATGAGGCCCGCCAGCTCGTCAAACAAACACAAGGACTTGTCGGCACTTACAAAATTGGCATGCAACTCCAGTTCGCAGGTGGTCTTCAGTTCGCTGAAGAGATGGCGAAGGAAGGGCATTCCATCTTTCTGGATGTAAAGCTTCTGGATATCGACAACACCATCACCAGTGCAGTGAAAAACGTCGCGAAAATGGGCATGAAGTTCATGACCGTGCACGCTTACCCGAAAAATATGCGCGCAGCCGTAAAGGCACTGGAAGAAGTTGGCAACAAAGACCTCTGCCTGCTGGGCGTCACCGTGCTCACCTCAATGGATGAGCAAGACCTCAAAGACGCGGGCTACGTCGGCCCTACAGCAACCTTGGTGGAACAGCGTGCGCTTGATGCGGTAACTGCTGGCGTCGGTGGCATCGTCTGCTCGCCAATGGAATCCGCCGCCATGCGTGCCAAAGTTGGCGACAAGCTCTGCATCGTAACACCAGGCGTACGCCCTAAAGGCACAGATGCAGGCGATCAGCGCCGCGTGATGACACCTTACGACGCAATCAAAGCGGGTTCCGACTACCTCGTCATCGGCCGCCCAATCTACCGCGCCGAAGACCCCCGCACCGCAGCTGAAGCTGTTGTCGCTGAGATCGAGAGTGCTCTGTAAGGCCTAAACTGCACAAACTCGGGAGCCTCTGTCATGCAGAGGCTCTTTTTGCTTCATCTGTCTTTGTCTCTTGAACAAAGGCTTAAGCTGCTCTGGGTACCATTTGCGCGATCTGAACGAGAGGGAGCGCATTTTATGGAAACCATTCTCATCACAGGCTTTGGCGCCTATGCCAATACGCCCACCAACCCGGCAGAAAAGCTTGCGCTGGCACTGGATGGTGAAGAGATCGCTGGTGCTAAAATCGTCTCCCGCATCGTCTCAGGCAGCTATTTTCACTGCATAGAAGAAACCGTCGCTGCCATGGAAGAGCTGAAACCCAGCTCTGTCCTCATGCTGGGTGAATATGGTGGTCGCTCCATGATCACGCTGGAGCGCCTCGCACAAAACCTCAACGACTGCGCCCGCTATGGCGTAACCGATACCGCAGGTGTCACACTTCAGGGTGAGCTGACCGTGCCAGATGGGCCAGTTGGCTACTACGCAACGGTTCCTCTTCGGGCTATGACGCAAGCCATGCGTGATGCAGGGGTGCCAACGGATATTTCGGATTCAGCTGCCACGTTCTGCTGCAATCATCTGATGTACGGCGTCCTGCACCACATCACGAAACACAACCTCCCGGTTCGGGCCGGTTGGGTGCATCTGCCGCATTTGCCGGAGGTTGCCGCCATGATCCAGAACCTTGGAGCACCAAGCATGTCCGTCGACACTCTGGTCAAAGGCATGCGAGCCGGAATTGAAGCGTTACAGGCAAATCATCAGGACCAGAAGATCAACATCATCTCCAAGATGTTGATCTGAAAAGGACACACCCCAGCACTAAAAAAACGGCACATCGGGCATAAAAGCGTCTCTCAACACTTATCCATACCCTCTGACGCCGAGTTCAGCAGATGTGATCAGGTTGGGTTGTGTTTTGTAAATATCACAACTCATATGACTGCCTTCGCAGTTTTGCGGGTCAGTCCAGATCACAGCGGCGTTATTTAGGTGGTAAGGTTGACGATTTCCGCACGCCCATCACGGCTTTGTGTCTCATAGAAGACAGTTTCTGCCCTTATTCCAATTCATAGTGGTCACTGGAACTTCCTGCCTCAAAAACGGGGAGCTCTTAGGAGAAAATTCGATATTTTCTGCCACTATAGAAACAAATGGATTGGATGGTCTGTCTTGCAGAATATGACACCGCAAACACTTATGAATAAGGTTGCATCGGATGGCGGCATGGAAGCGCCTGTCTTTAATACAGAAATACAGACGGTGAGTGTACGCTGAATGCCGATGATGTTGAGATCCACATGCGGGCCTGCGACAAGCGCCTGAAGATGATGGCCTACCTCTCAGAGGATGCCGACGTACCGCAGCATGTCATGGTTCAGATGCTGCACGAGAACCATACCGCAAAGAACCGCTTTACCTTCATTCGTGTTGCCCTTGGCCAGCCTGCCGTTGTTTCCTGCATCGCTCTTCAAGAGCTTGATGCCGCAGAACTCAAACTGTTCCTTGCAGAATTTAAAGAAGTTGTCCGTGCGTGGAAGCCAAAGTTCACCCCTGCCTCCCAACGTCAGTGCGAGCGCAAGATGAAGCGCGATGGTGTCTGTCACTCGCAGGATAGCGCCAAGGCAAAGTTGGAACTGCATTAATAAGCAGCCAAGCTGACAATCCATCCCCCGCCATAAAAGAAAAGGGCAGAAAACTGCCCTTCGATGGATCAATCCAGCTGCGCCAACCATCCCTCAATGTCGGTGATGACCTGCTCGACCATGCTTTCCCCTCCAGCCCTTTCAAAGGAGTGGGTCATGTCTGGGTAGGATTTATAAGTAATATTGGTCTTACTCAGCTCCGTGAGTTTCGCAATCTGTTGATCAACAGCTTCAGGTGAAACGCTTTGGTCTTGCCCACCTTGCACAATCAATAAAGGGTTCTCAACTTGAGCCAGAATCTCTAACTGATCTAGTTTCAGCATAGCGTTCCACCAGCTATAGCCGTGCCCACTCATGTTGACGTCAAACGGTTTGCTTGTGGTGATCTGCTGCGCAAAGCCTTTGAACCCAGCAGAGGCTTCTTTAAACGCCTCATTAGGCATGCCGCTGGACTTCATGTTGTGCAGGATATCATCAATAAAGTGACGCCCTCCACCATTCAGAGCAACACTGGCCGTCACAAAATCAGTTTTTGCAGCAATCATATTGGCAACCACAGCACCTTCACTGCCGCCCAACAGAAACACCCGCTTGTAAATCCCGGCTTCTTTCAGCTGATTGATAGTCTTGATGTAATCTGCTGTCCGACGTTCCGGTGAGTCATTTTCGATGTAATCCGCTGGGCAGTCCGTACGCTTATCGCTGCGATCCCATGAAAGATCCGAGGTGATGCCGTATTTTTCAACGGTCAACACATCCGCTTTTGGCAGCACCTGCGAGAATTCCTCATTGATCAGAGTATTGTGAGCAACGCTGTTGCAGTCAGAGCCCTGAATGAGAACAAGGAGGTCGGTCGCATCCTTCGGGCTTTGGGATTTCAGATAGATTGTGATCTCACTGCCGTCTTCACGCACAAGATAAAGGCCTGATGCAATAGCGGCCTGAGCAGTGAAGAGAACAGAACACCCAATAGCAACACGAAGCAAACTAGATTGCATAAATTCCCCCATGAGCAGACACAGCAAGCGCACAGATCCATACAGAAAGGCCTGTCTTGCGGAACCTCATACTCAACGTGATCTGCCCGTAATATAAAAATAGAAACACCGAACTGGTGCAGGGAAAATTGTGCTGCAACCATAAGGCGAGAGTGTGGCGCCTAAGATATATAATTATAGTTTCAGGCAAGCCGCGTAACAGGATCTAATCCGTTGTCTATAAAAGTACTTTAGATTATTCTAAAGAGAAGGTCACATTAGTCTTGGCTACATTGAAGGAGCATCAGAAATGCCGGAAATCTCATCCCTCCTGGTCCCTCAATTGGTTGCTCCACGCGAAGAGCTTAACTTCTATCACGTCAATTCGTTGAAGATAAACGCACAACCAACCGCATTTGAAGTCTACCGTGCGTTGTTCAGCAAACGCTCCGCTTGGCTCAGCGCTGCGTTTTGGGTGAGAGACCAAATCTCCGCATTAGCGGGCGTCACAAAGATAAAAGGATTTGGAGACAAACGTACAACCACACTGCCAGATGTGGGAGATCATCTAGATTTCTTTTTGGTGGAACATATCGAGGATCGCGAGTTAGTGCTCACCTCAAGAGACAAGCACCTCTCAGTCATGACCACCATCAGTGTCGACGCTGCAAATGAAGGGGCGCTGGTCCGCATCACGTCCTCAGTCATCACCCACAACTGGTTCGGCAACCTCTACATGCTGCCCGTTGGCCCAGCCCACAAGTTCATTTCCTGGCGCATGCTACGTAACGTAAGTCGTGCATTTTGCTCAGCTAAGTAAAACGCTTAATCAGAATGTATTAGTTTACTGAATCAGGCGTTTTATTTCGAATCTCTGCTCTGATTTAAGTTTGTCTGCGAATAATTGTTGACCTGATTAATCAGTTTACTGATATCTCTAATGTTTGTTTTTAAAGAATATACGAAATAACTAATGTTTTTTATCTGAATAACAAAAGGACTTCATTTCCAGAAAAAGAACTTCTGAACAAGGCTCTATCAAAAGTGCAGCTTTCACACGATTCCAAATGCTACTCGCATGCATGAAATCGGCCCTGTATCGTTAACTGGCCGTAAATAAACAAGGGAAAATGCTTAGCTAGATTTCAGCGGACCCATATTATCATGTTTGCATATTTAGCTAAGCTCAGAATTGTTCATACCATTACACTGCTCTCAATTATTCCAAGTATTGCAGCTCTCGTTTTTCTCTATCAGCTCATCAAGGTGGATACCGAGGATGAGCAGAAGCTGGCAGCGCTATCTCAGCTCACGCGCCTATCGGTCAAAATCGGCAGTCTGGTGCATGAGCAGCAAAAGGAGCGCGGAGCCACTGCCTTGTTCCTCGCCAGCAAAGGCCAGCAGTTTGCGGTTGACCTGAAAGAGCAACGCCGGGCAACCGATACAGCGCGCATCGACTACCTGCAGTTTCTAAATGGCTTTGACCTGACCATCTATCAGCCGGAATTTGCAGCAGACCTGGAAGGCATCAACGCGCGACTGCAAAAGACACCAGCCATGCGTTCTAAAGTGGATGCTCTCAATGTGCAGATTGGAGAGGCTGTCAGTTTCTACACCCAATTAAACTCCGAGAAGCTGGATATCATCGGTTCCATGAGCGAGCTCAGTCCCAACGCGGAAATCGTAGATCGCATTGTGAGTTATCATGCCTTCCTTCTGGCAAAGGAGCGGGCAGGGTTGGAGCGAGCGGTTGGTGCCGCTGGCTTTGCAAGCAATGCGTTCCCACCTGCAGCTATGAAGAAGTTTCAAAAGCTGATCGTGGAACAAGAGGCCTTTACCCATATCTTCCAGACCTATGCCACACGTGAAATTTTTGCAGACCTCACAAAGGTGCAGGAAGGGGCTGCCAACACGAAGCTGAACACCTACCGCGATATCGCGCTGGGTGGTGCAAACTCCACAACTGGCTTGCAAGCAATAAGCGGTCCGGAGTGGTTTGAAACAGCTTCCCAGAAGATCAATCAGCTCAAGACACTGGAAAACACCATCGCCGCAAGCCTGATCACAGATACGGAGCATCTTCAGGCCAATGCCAACGGACGCCTGACACTGCACATGAGCATCGCAGCAGCTGCCTTCCTACTGGTGTTCCTGATGTCTTTCATCCTTATCAAATCCATCCAGCGCTCTTTCGCAGGTATCATTGAGGCCATGGAGCAACTGGCGAGTGGGAACCTGAACATCAAACTGCCGAAACCTGCAAAAAACGAAGTGGGCCAGATGATTAGGGCGGTATCCGTATTCCAGGAAAACATGATCCTGGCGCGTAATCTGAAGCAGGAGCAAGACACTCAGCACGCAGTCCAGCTTGAGCGTGGTGAGTTTCTGGAAGGGCGTATTGCCGATTTTGAGCAGGCCGTCTCATACGTGCTGGAGACCATGGGCCGCAACTCGCAGACCATGCAGCTCTCCTCTCAGGAAATGTCGAATATCTCCGAGCTCACAAGCTCCCAATCCAAAGCTGTGGCTTCCGCAGCTGAAGAAGCATCCCGCAGCGTCCAGTCCGTCGCCTCAGCAACGGAGGAACTCGACAGTTCTGTCGCTGAAATCGGTAACCAGATGCACCATTGCCGAAAAGCAGCCTCAGAGGCCGTAGAGCAAGTGCACAGCGCCAATTCCGATGCAGCAGAACTGCGCAAGGCTGCACAAAGTGTGGGGGATGTGGTCAGCATCATCACAGATATTGCCGAACAAACCAATCTGCTTGCGCTCAACGCCACAATAGAGGCCGCGCGGGCAGGGGTAGCTGGCAAGGGCTTTGCTGTGGTGGCAAGCGAGGTGAAGTCGCTGGCAGAGCAGACATCTCAGGCCACCGAGCAGATCCGCAACGAGATTGCAGATATCCAGCGCGCAACAGAGGGCTCTCTCACTGCTATGGAAGACATCGACAAGATCATTCGTGAGATCGACGAACGTGCCAGTGCTGTCTCCAGTGCAATCAGTGAGCAAAAGTTCGCCACGCAGGAAATCGCAACCAACGTCAGCGAAGTTGCAGGTGGAACGGCGGAGGTCACGGAAAACATCTCCAAGGTCAACGAGGCCGCCATCCAAACCGGCGTAACCTCCAAGCAAGTCCTCATCGCTTCCGAAGAACTCCGCACGGAAGCTGATCACCTCCGCACGGAAATCGACCAGTTCCTTGGTGACATAAAAGCGGCTTAGGGAGACTGAAACAACAAACCAAAGGCAGTTTGCGCATCAACGTAGGCTGCCTTTTCCGATGCCCAACACATCATGAAAACCGCCTGCACAGAAACTGCACAAATCTGCACGCGATCTCATGTGTTTTGCCCAACTCCCTGCAATCGAGGTCTCTAGATCTCCCCCAACTTCATTCTTTCAAGTGATTTTGGGGCAAAATCAATGTTATCGACCTTTCGCAAACAACTGCCATGGATGCCTGTCCTTAGCATTCAGGCGCGTCTTATTCTCGGTCTGGCGCTCTGCCTGCTCGCAGATTTCCTATTCTTTGGTCGCCGCGCAGAAATCGGCTTCAGCATCTTCATCGTGGCCGTTGCCTTTGCAATCATGCTGGCGGGTGCAGGCAGGGTAAGTGCTCACCGTGCATGGATCGCAGGACTGACAGTGATTGTTGGCGTTGCACCAAGCGTGCTCCAGTGGGATTTCCTCAGCGGCTTTATTGCGATCCTATCACTAGCCACAAGCGCACTGATCATGAACTTGCGCATAAACGCCTTCGACTTGAAGTTACTAAGAGTGCTGCTCATTTTCCTGCGCCGCTGGCCGCTGGGCTTTGTAAAGGACATGATCACTCTAAGTCGCGTGAAGCGTCGCAAACGGCCATTCTCCAACTACGCAAAGCTGGCATTCACCTGGTTCTTACCGCTAACGCTGTTCCCGGTCTTCCTCTACCTGTTTAGCTCATCAAACCCGGTCATTGAGCAGTGGTTGCTCAACATCAATCCTGGAAAGTTCTTCGAAAAACTGAACATGGCACGCATCGTGTTCTGGTCCATTGCTTTTGCTCTGGTCTGGCCGTTTCTGCGGGTCAAGTTCAGAAAAAAGCTGAAGAAAGAGAAAACAGCTGTGCTGAGTGTCAAAACACCGGAGCAGGAAGTTGTTCAGGCCTATCAATCAGTGATGGATGATCTCTTTGGCTACAAGGCAGTGGTTCGCTCGCTGGTCCTCTTCAACGGCCTCTTCGCCCTGCAAACGGTGTTGGATGCTGTCTACCTGTGGGGTTCTCAAGAACTTCCTGCAGGAACCACATACGCCAATTACGCACACTCAGGCGTTTATACGCTCATCATCGCCGCTCTGCTTGCTGCAATTTTCGTGCTGTTTGCCAGCCGTTCAGGGGCTGCGACCGCAAAATCCAAGCTCGTGCAGGTACTGCTGCTGGCATGGACAGTTCAAACCACTCTGCTTGTGGTCTCCTGTCTTGCTCGCCTCGGCAATTACGTCAGCGAGTATTCAATGACTTACCTGCGCTTTTACGCGTTGATCTGGGTGATGCTGGTGCTTATCGGGGTGCTTAGCATTGTTGTGAAGCTCGCGCTGAAGCGTAACAACAGCTGGCTTGTTCGGGTGAACATGCTTGTGGTCGCGGTGATCCTGTATTCCCTCAGCCTCACAAACACTGCCGCTTTGATTGCAGACTACAACGTGACTTACGCCGAGGGCACCAAGTTTGACCATTGGTATCTGATCAAGCTTGGTCCGCAGGCAATCCCCGCAATTGATGCTAAGATCAGAAGCGAGCTGGACCGCAGTGTTGAAGGCAAAAATGAGAGATTGATAGAGTTGCAGTCCTCCCGGCGTTACATGGCTCTCCACGTGCGGCTCGATGCAAGGGACTGGCGCCTTTGGAGCCTTAGAAATCAGTTGCTGCTCGATTATCTGCAAGAGAATGAGGTCCCGGTCGAATTGCAAACCCCGACTGAGTTGCAAACGGCACCAAGCGACAGTAAAACTCGATATCGTGACGATCCGGGCCTCTGAAAATGCAAAATATTCTCGTAGTTGATGATGACACTCATATTCGCGACGTCATCACCTTCGCAATCGAAAAAGCCAATTACAAAGCAAGCGTTGCTCAAGATGGGTTTGAAGCTGTCGCCCGTTTCAGGAACGAGCCGGTAGATCTGATCGTCCTCGATATCGGCATGCCTGAAATGGATGGTTTTGAGGTTTGCCGGGAAATCCGCAAGCACTCAGAAGTGCCGATCCTGTTCCTGTCAGCGCGCGATGAAGAAATTGACCGGATCCTCGGTTTGGAGATGGGCGGTGATGACTACGTCACCAAGCCATTCAGCCCTCGGGAGCTTGTCGCGCGTATTGGCGCAATTCTGAAGAGAACGAAAGGCCCCAAGCTCGCAGAACCGGCAAGCTCTGCTCAACGAGAAGCCGGAGGCGTGCGACTGGATGCCGCGTATCGATCTGTGACGTATCGGGGGCAACTTGTGGAACTGACATCAATCGAGTTTGAGATCCTGAAACTGTTTCTTGACCGTCCAAGAATGACGTTTTCGCGCGACAAAATTATAGATCTTGCATACCCGCCAAATATCCATGTCTCTGACCGCACCATCGACAGCCACATCCGCAATCTGCGCTCGAAGCTGACAAATGCAGGGGCTCCCAATCTCATCGAAACCGTTCATGCCGTCGGGTTTCGGTTAGCAGCCATGTCTGCTGCAACATGAAGGCTGCCACAACCCGCAAAAAGTGGCGCCCGACCCTGAGCATGGTTGTCGTTGCTGTGTTGCTAAGCGTGCTTCTGCTGCCATTCGCAATCATCCTGTTCTTCCGCATCTTCGAGCACCAGATTTTCCAGCAAACAGAAAATGCACTGATTGCCCAAAGCGCCGTCTTGTCTGCAGTCATGTCACGCATGGTGGCTGAGCAAGAGGAGATAGAGCTCGGTGAGTTTGCAGCCATTGAACAAACCATCTCCATTGAGGATGGCCCCTACAAACCCATCGCACCCCGCACCTATCTGTTTTCTGCAAAAACATACCCACGCCGGGCAAAAGCGCGTCCTTCAGGTGATCCATCGAGCGACATTATGCAGGAGATCGGGAGCCGCTTGTCTCCCTTGCTCGTAGAGACTCAAAAGGTCACTTTGGCTGGTTTCCGGGTGCTGGACCACAAAGGAAACGTCATCGCTGGGCGCAGTGAACTGGGGCTCTCACTAAGCCACATTGAAGAGGTTCAGGCAGCTCTTTCGGGTGAATATAAAAGCGTTTTACGAGAACGCATTTCAGATGAACCAGCTCCAGCTTTCTCATCCTTAAGCCGCGGAACGGCAACGCGTATTTTCTCAGCAATGCCAGTCATCTTGCACAACAAGGTTGTCGGCGTGATTTATGCGTCCAGAACCCCAAGCAACACCCTGCGCCAGCTCTTCAAGCAATGGGAAATTGTTGCCATAGCAAGCGCATTCACATTGCTGGTGACAGCGTTGATTGGCTTTGTCTTTCTGCGGGTGATCACGAAGCCAATCCACGAGCTCATAGAGCGCACACAGCGGATCAGTACGGGGGACGCAAATGCAATCGCCCCGCTCAAGCACAACGGCACACGTGAGTTTGCATCGCTGGCAGATAGCTTCCTGTCCATGGCGCGCAAGATATCTGAGAGAGCAGATTACATCTCAACATTTGCCTCACATGCAGCGCATGAACTGAAGTCTCCGATCACAGCAACCAAGGGCGCGGTAGAGCTGCTGATGGAGTCTGGTGAGGACATGTCGAAGGAACAGCGAAACCGCTTCCTGAATAACATCCTCAAAGACTCCGACAGGGTAACAGCTCTGCTGGATCGCTTGCGTCATCTGGCGCGTGCAGACAACCCGAAATCAACGGGTCAGTTGGATCTGGAAAACCTGCTCAACCACCTTCAAAATCAATACGCTAGTCTTGAAGTGAACTGTAAGAGCCAATCTTCGGTCCAAGTGCCGATCACGCTTGAAAATGCAGAAATCATCTTCTTCAACCTGGTGGACAATGCGATCAACCACGCGGCCACGAAAGTTACTATCCAAATCGAAGAAACGCCGACAACACTGCGATTCTACATTTGCGACAATGGAAGCGGTATTTCTGAGGGGAACGCAGGGAAAATTTTTGACCTGTTCTTCACAACCCGTCGCTCAGAAGGTGGGACCGGAATGGGCCTTGGCATCGTGCAGTCCATGGTGAAATCTCACTACGGCTCTCTCACCTTTTTGGCGGATCGTGCAGAAACAACCTTCTGTGTTGAGCTGCCCAAAGTCCTGCCACAGGACGTATAATCCCGAATCTGTGTGTGGCTTCCCCCTGCTTCGCGGGGAGCGTCTAGCCTAAAAAAAAATCTTGCGCTGTTCTTTATAGGACAGCTTGTTTCATGGATCCGCGCGACACTCATCTAAAGCAGCCGCAAAAACAAGGCTGCCACACCGAGTACGGTATTGCAGCACTGAATTCGGTTAAAAAATAGGTGAGCGTCACCACTTCGGTCAGACAGCAAATTTACCGAGTGGATAAGCCTCCCGAGGTCTTTGAAGTTGCCTCAACACAACAACACTTCAAAGACATCTGGCCGACCTGCGGAAACTGCCAAATTCGTGGGTCGGCTCCCCCTTGGAGATGCTGAAAACCGCAAGAAACCGCTCTAATGCACTCCCGCAAACTTACATCCACGGGAGCACATGTCATGAGTGTCAGGCGTCGCCTTTCATGTGTCGGTTACCGCTTTGCACGCGTTTGATCATTTTTGAGAAGTTTTTTGAACGGGACCGGGACTGCGCAACAGTCTCACTGTTGTATTGCTCTTCCCGCACCAGCTTCTGCCAGCGTTTCAACCGGGCAGCATCCAGCTCACCCGACTCAATCGCAGCCTGAATGGCACACCCAGGCTCTGCATCATGGCTGCAATCACCAAACCGGCAGTCCTCAGCAAGATCAACCAGATCCTGAAACACCGCCGAAACGCCTTCGGAAACCTCATAGAGCCTCAAGGCACGCATACCCGGCGTGTCCATAAGCCAGCGGCCTTCACCAATCGGGTAAAGGCAGCGTGCCGTCGTTGTATGCCGGCCTTTGGCATCATCTTCACGAATTCCAGAGGTTTTGGCGGAAGACCCGCTCAAGCTGTTGAGAATGGTAGACTTACCAACACCAGATGACCCAACCAAAGCTGCCGTCTGTCCGGCTCTCCACCAGTCAAAGAGCGGCGTGATTTGAGAGGTGTCGCGGGTATCCAGCGCGATGACTGGCAACAAAGGATCAATCTTTTGCACCTGCACTTCAAAGTCTCGCGTGTCCTCCACCAAATCGGCTTTGGTCAACAGCACAACAGGTTGAATGCCAGCTTGCTGGGCAACAGCCAGATATCGCTCAAGGCGCGCAATGTTGAAGTCTTTGTTGCAGGAGGTGGTTATGAACAGCACATCCAGATTAGCCGCAATCAGCTGCGTGCGAGCATCTTCGCCTGCGGCCCGTCGTTCCACGACAGTAAGGCGGTCAAGAACACGCGCAACCTGAAACTGAGAATCATAGATGACCCAGTCACCAACGGCATAAGAGCCGGTAGAACCATGGCCTGAGACGCTCAAAGAAAACTCTCCCTCACTGCTGATAGCGACCATCTGGTTCCTATGAACCTGAGTAATGCGCGCAACAGAAAGGGTTTGCAGCTCGTCATCGCGAAGCTGCATCATAAAATGAGCCGACCAACCCAGCTCAATCAATTTATGGGACATTTATCTGCCTGAAATAGAACAGCACCATAGGGTCGCCGTAGCTATCGCATACGGACCCCAAAGTGGGTCAGGCAGGTAAGGCGTGTTGCCTATTTAAACGAACCTGCCTGAGGCACCTTTATTACAATCATCAAACACCTCCTTTGGTTGCGTTTCGGGCATCACACTCTTGTGCAACATCTATGAGCTTATAGAGCTACCGGGTGTTTGGCAAGCAGGATTCCCATGCGGCATAATGGCCAAAGCGCGTTGTGTCTGATTGGCTTCAGTCAAACCATAAGAAGTCGCTGCACTAAAGATTTTGGAGCGCGATGTGCTCTAAGAGTTCGACCTGGCTTCGAGCGCCAGATGGATCATTTTTGCCACATCCAGCACGTCATCATTCAGCGCTTGCTCAACCAAGCTGATGTCCACCGTCATGTCATAAAGCTCGCCAAAATCGTCTGTAAACGGACTGTTCTTGTATGTGTGGCTGACAACAAATGCACACGGGGAGCTGACCTTCAGCTCGCACGTCTTCTTTTTCTTCTTCAAGCTGATAAAGAAGCCATGCCCCCAGTCATTGGTAAAGGGAAACACGATTTGCCCCCGCAGCTTGGTATTGAGATAAAGCTGGGCCGGGATCGTTGTTGTGCCATAGCAAAGGTAGACCCGATCTAACGGCGCACCTTTGTAATCTGCATGAACGTTCGCAATGGACGCCAGATTCTCGTGACACGGATCATGCAGTTTGTCATGCGGTTCATCGAAGTAGACAACGCCTTCAGCGCCAACCACATGAGCAATGATGGCAGTGAAATAGCCAAGGCCAGAACCTGACTCAAAAACCGCCATACCCGGCTTGAGGTCTGACCAGTTGAAGATCTGCGCCCATAAAGACGGCTGACCAGTATTGATATTGGCCTCGTGCACAAGTTCTACCAGCATGTCCTGATAAAGGTCCTCTGGATCCTCCAGAACCGCCCTGCGGCCATACCCTTGCGTTGTGATAGCGACACGCCATGGAGGGGGAAAGAGGAAATCTTCTTTGCGAACAGTGGCAAACGCATCCATCAGCAATGCCCGGTTCCCACCGCGCAAATTGTAACAAACTTCTTGCGCGTATGCGTTTTCAGACATCGCAGAAAAACCGCCGCCTCAAGAGAAGAGATAAAGTATGACCCATGCGACCGGATACAATCAAACCGCATCGATCTACTCAAATCAAATATTAGAGCGCAGCACGTGAGTGCCACAAACTCCAGGACAGACTAACTTTTCCCAAGAGCAATTGAAGACCAGTTGAAATAAGGGTCCTAACTTTAACGGAGCCCTATTGCGCGGAGCTGGTCCCAAGACTTGCAAGCTTCTTCGCAGAGGGAGCCCGCCAAACTTGGTAAAGGCCATATCCAATCAATGGGATATAAATAAAGTTTGAAATGAAAGAAGAATTGATGAGCCAGTTTATCATCTGATCTGGTTCAAGAAGTAAGAATAACGTTATGTGGGAGTAAAATCTAAATACAACGGAATAAAAACTAATGGCGAATGAGATCCCGATGTAAAGCCCAATAAAACTCAGAAGATTAATTCGTTTAGGAGCTACAAAGAAGCCTGCGAGTATAAAGAACAGGACAATCGCGGACCGTAAATAGTAGATTGTGACAAGTCCAGGGATAGGAGGGAGGTTTGAAACAGCGTTAAGAAAGATGCTGCTGAGTAGTCCCAATAATGCCTCTGAGGAAAGGACAATAAAAGCATAGCATAGGTATGTGCGGATCAGTTCAGCACGGCTGACACTGAACATTGCGATGTCAGGACGAGGCTGTCCTGCTGGTTCTTCTGGTGTTTTCATAAATCAATATTTCGGTCAGATAAATGCAAATTGACCGATGAGACGGTCCGTGAAATCGCGGACCATCTTATGTTCTATACATGCATATGCAACCTAAAGTGCAAAATCTAAGACTTATGGTAGTAATAGGAAGCGCAGAACCCGGCTCGCCTGATCAGAGGCTCCGTATTTTGCACAGCGCTTACTTGGGTGCAATGTGAAGTTTTATCCAGGCATCTCATAGTTGTAAGAAGCGCAGAAATTGGATTGGCTTTCCATGCCTTCTACCGTCATAGGCGGCATATCACCGTCAAAAACATCGATTGCCAGCATGTTCTTGCTTGGGTAGCTGAGAACGAGATAGCCATCTGTCGTGTCTGGCAAACAGAGATTGTTGTTACGGATCAGCATGAGCATATCAGCGCCCGTAAAGCGGTAGAGATTGGGAACTTCGCTGGTTACAGGCTTAATATGCAACACACTTCCTGTCGCCATCGTGATTGAGGTCAACCCCACGACGATGTCACCAGTAATACTCGTCGCGGTGGTGCTGGAGGCGCCCCATTTTTTATCAGGAGCCTCGCCAGCATAAGCAAGCGGAATGGAAGCAAGAGACAAGCCCAGAAAGACAGAAGTAATCTTGATTTTCATTTGGAACTACCTTGATTGAAACAGTCAGGCGTAGGTTGCCCTACGACTTGTTGTAGGTAAACGAGCCGCAGAAACCGGCTTGCTGATCAACGCTCTTGCCAGCTTCAGGCGGCACATCACCTCCGAAGACATCAATCACGAGAAAATCTGGCTGCGACCGGTCGATGATCATGATACCTTTATCGACGTCTTTCTCGCAGAAAACTTTGCCCTCTGGCAGGTCGAGAGACGTTGCGCCAGTGAAGGAGAAGAGGTTGGGGGTATACCCTTCAACGCCCGTGATTGTCAGAATTCCAGATTTGCCCATCTCGATCGTCCCGGGAGCCAGAATAATGTCTCCGGTGATCTGCTCAGCTGAAAAGCTGTAGGCGTGCCAGTCTTCCGGGCCGGCAATTTCCGGCTCGTCCTGAGCAAGGGAACCAACAGGTGTCATCATGAGGGCAACAATGCCCAGAGCACCAGCGATACTTCGTAAGTTTGGATGCCGCATCTTAAGTCTCTTGAGGCCTCTCTCCGTTTATCGCGGAGATCCTAGGCGGCGAAAATAAATATCTTCCTAGATCGAAATATCGAATTGCAGGCAAAACAAAAGCCACGCTGGAATCCAACGTGGCTTTGTCAAAGTACCGACGGAATGCCGGAAACTTAAAATTCTTAGTTTGGCTTTGCTTCGCCGTTTTCGCCTGCAGCAGGTGTCTGCTGAGCAGCAGCAGCCTGAGCGAGGTTCTGACGGTACAGAGCTGCAAAGTCGATTGGATCGAGCAGCAGTGGTGGGAAGCCGCCATTGCGTGTGGTGTCTGCAAGGATGTTGCGAGCAAACGGGAACAGCATACGTGGGCACTCGATCAGGATGAACGGGTGCATATGCTCCTGAGGAACACCGGTGATCTGGAATACGCCACCGTAAACGAGTTCAACAGCAAACAGAACCTGCTCAGGAGTGTTCGCTTTTGCGTTCAGAGTAATAATAACTTCGAACTGGTCTTCGCCAATTGGGTTCGCACCAACGTTTACGTTGATGTCCAGCTTTGGCTGTTCACCTGGCTGAAGAGACTTTGGAGAATTTGGGTTTTCAAAAGAAAGGTCTTTAATGTACTGAGCCAGGATGTTCATGCCTGGTGCAGCTGCTTCACCCTGTTCACCAGCAGTATTAGCTTCACTCATATCGTTTTTCCCGTGTCGCAATAACAATCACTGGTACAACACACTGTCACTCTTAAGTGTTTGTTTGCCGTACCTGCGCAACTAGATGGTGGCTAGCATGCCCCAGAGGCGGATACAAGGCTATGCTAACATTTCAGCGGCAAAACAAGATAGTTCTGCCACATAACCCATTGGCAAGTGGATCACCTGTGATTTATGAAGGGCATCTGTGACATATTGGAGCAAGATTAAATGATGAGCACACCGGAAGGGCAGTCGCGACTGTTAGACCCGCAGATCAAGCTGGATACGCTTGTGCGCCTGCGTTGGTTGGCAGTGGCAGGACAAACTGTCTCTTTGCTTGTGGTGCACTATCTGCTCAACTTCCCGCTGCCCATTGGTTACAGCTACGTTCTGGTGGCCGCATCCGCCTGGCTCAATGTCATTCTCAAAATTCGCTGGCCATCAAGCACGCGCATTTCCAAAAATGCAGCAGCAGCTCAGCTGGCCTACGATATCATTCAGCTCGGTGGTCTGTTCTACCTCACAGGTGGTCTGGGCAACCCGTTCTGTTTCCTCATTCTTGCACCTGTTGTCGTCTCTGCAACCGCGCTCTCTTCCCGCAACACCATCATTCTCGGCGCGCTGGCCGGTGCAGTTGTCACGCTGCTCACCGCGTTCCACATGCCGTTGCCATGGTATGATGGCACGCAGATTGATCTGCCGCCGCTCTACCTTGTCGGCGTCTGGTTCTCGCTCATGTGCTCCATGTTCTTCATGGCAACATACTCTTTGCGGGTTGCTGAAGAAGCACGCCAGCTCTCCAATGCATTGGCAGCCAGTGACATGGTCCTGGCGCACCAGAAGCATCTGTCCGCGCTGGACGGCCTTGCAACAGCTGCCGCGCACGAACTCGGCACACCGCTGGGCACCATCTATCTGACGGCCAAAGAGCTCTCCACCGAGTTTGAGAAGGGCGACCCACTGCGTGAAGATGCTGAGCTGGTTTATTCTCAGGCCGCGCGTTGTCGTGAAATTCTGAAGAAGCTCACAAGCCTGTCCAGTGATGCCGATCAGGTGTTCCAGCGCATGCCGATTTCGCTGTTGCTGGCAGATGTATCTGAGCCGCACCGAGGTCTCGGCATTGAAATCAATATCAAGGCTGAAGGCGTCGGACCAGAACCCGTCGGCGTCCGTGACGCTGCCATCAGCTATGGCCTCGGCAACCTACTCGAAAACGCCGTAGACTTCGCAGAAACCACCGTTCTTTTCGAAGCGAAGTGGGATGATAAGCACGTGGAAATCTTCATTCTGGATGACGGCCCAGGCTTTGCGCCGGACGTGCTTGCCAGAATGGGCGAACCCTATGTTTCCAAACGCTCTGCACCTGCAATTTCAGAGGATGGTGAAGAAGAATTTGACGACGAAGCAGAACGCCAATCAGGCGGTGGCTTGGGTCTTGGCTTCTTCATTGCCAAAACATTGCTGGAGCGCTCTGGTGGAAGAGTGAATTTTCATAATCGAAAAGATCCTGACCGCGGAGCTTTGGTTCATATACGCTGGCTACGTGAAACTATGGATCAGGGAGCGCAAACTCCAGAATCCTGAGAGTAAATCTCTAGGTATCCTAGTAAAAATACTTTAGCGAAATCTGGCTATAAAAGCCCATGGGAACTTCCCTTAACTGAAAAATATACTAAAGTGTCCTGTGAATACCGTAGATTAATCGGACCTGCAAAATGACAGAACCAGAAGTTGCACCTCTTGGACGCCTTCTAATCGTTGATGACGATCGTGCTTTCCAGCAGCGCTTGGAACGTGCGATGCAGAAACGAGGGTTTCACACGGAAACCGCAGACGGCGTAAGAGAAGCGCTGAGTAAAGTTGCAGCACAGGCACCTGATTATGCTGTCGTAGACATGCGCCTCGAAGATGGCAGCGGTCTGGACGTGGTTGAAGCCATCCGCATGAAAAAGCCGGACGCGCGCGCAATCATCCTGACCGGCTATGGCAACATCGCAACTGCTGTAACAGCAGTAAAGCTTGGTGCCATTGACTATCTCGCAAAGCCAGCTGATGCTGATGATATTCTGGCAGCGCTGACCCGCCGTCCAAACGATAAAGCCCCACCACCAGACAATCCAATGTCTGCTGACCGGGTTCGTTGGGAGCATATCCAGCGCGTTTATGAGCTGTGTGACCGCAACGTTTCAGAGACAGCCCGTCGCCTGAACATGCACCGCAGAACGCTCCAGCGCATCCTGGCAAAGCGCGCACCGCGCTAATCCAGCGGCATTTATTGCTACAAAAACACAAAAGCGCGGCTCAAACCGCGCTTTAATTTTGTCTGTACTTGGGAAAGTGAGAGAGCTTTAGCTCTTCTCTTCGCTCTCTAAGCTGTGCTTTTGGATCAGCGGCAGCTGCATCATGGTGAAGACCATGGTGATTGGCATGAAACCAAAGACCTTAAAGTCCACCCAGAAGTCCGTTGAGAAGTTGCGCCAGACGAACTCATTGATCAGCGCCAACACAAAGAAGAACAGACCCCAGCGCATAGTCAGCTTGCGCCAGCCTTCAGCATCCAGCTTGAAGGCGCTGTCAAACACATAGCCCAGCAGAGACTTACCGAAGAACAGGCCACCCAGCAGAATGGACCCGAACAAGGTGTTCACGATGGTTGGCTTGAGTTTGATGAACAGATCATCCTGCAAATACAGTGTCAGTGCGCCAAACACGAGCACCACAACACCAGACACCACCGGCATCACGGGCAGATGACGGGTGAGGATGTAAGACACGGTGAGGGAGATGGTGATTGCCACCATAAAGGCAGCTGTTGCAATAAAGATCGGCTGACCAAGAGTACCCAATGCAGGAAACATCTCAGCAAGCTGTGCGCCTCTGGAGTTGGCGATGAAGAAAACGCCCAATGGACCGAGCTCAAGGGCCAGTTTCAAAAGTGGCGAAACGTCTTGGCGCTCAGTTGTCTGCGTAGAGCGTTCTGAATTCATCTGCAAAGGCTTCCTTTTGTTGCTTTTCTCCCGACCTGAGAGATTTAAGCAGCAATTTTGCTATTAAAAGGGCAATTAAGAGCGAAATTGCAAAATCGTCAAGTTTTATGGCACCAATATAGCCGTTTTGAGGGGCTATAGCCTTAATTATGCGTTCATCTTGCAGTGAAGAAGCGTGAACTACTTGGTTTGGAGTGGAAGTTAAATTTCAGACCTCACTCCTACCCCTCACGCAAACCTGTAAGAGATGCGAACAGATTGTGTCGCACTCTAAACACTAGAATTTCATTTCGCCCGCAACCTCTGAATGAGTTATGCTTTGTGCAAGTGGGAAATTCGGGAACGATGATATTCAAAGGTCTTTCTAAAATGGCTGTTATTGCAATTCTTCTGGTCGCGCTTGTGGTTGGCGTCACTGTAAAACTTATTTGGCAAAACTCTAGAGTGCCGGATTATGTTGGCGTGCATGATGGCCAGTTTGCAGCCCTGCCCAACTCCCCCAATGCCGTCTCTTCTCAAACAGAAGACACAGCCCGTCGTGTGGAGCCTTTTCCCATGCTCTCCTCCTTTGAGATCACACAGGCAGCTCTCACCAACACCTTGCAGGAGATGGGCAAGAACAAGATCAGCAAGGTGGAAGGATCATACCTCCACGCCGTCTTCACAAGCTCAAGCATGGGTTACAACGACGATGTAGAGCTCTGGATCGATGAAGAAGCAGGCGTCGTGCACTACCGCTCTCAATCCCGCGTTGGCTACAGCGATATGGGCGCCAACAAGGCTCGCTACGAGCGTTTCAGAAGCATTTATTCCACATTCACCGATGTTGAGAATTGACTCAGAGGCAACTAACACGCCTGTGAGTTTCGCAGAGTCAGTATCCCCTTGAAATGACTCATGAATCTACCCGATTGCATACAGTGCAACTGACTCTGCGGGAGATAAACCGCAGAAACCTTGAGACTCACAAAACTGTAAGTAGCCAGTGAGTCTGAAGCGGGTCAGGAGGTCAACCTACTTGCTGCAGTGGCTCTGGCATTTGAAGAAGATGAAGCTCGGGTTCTTCTGCAGCTTCTCATAGTGGATTGGAGATTTCTCTTTCATCTCGGCAGCAGGCATCCCTTCGCGCAGGTCCACAACACACATTCCGGCAGCTGAGAGCCACCCAAACAGCATAGAGAGCGGGCGGCGATAAAAACTCACCTTCACCGGCATACCAATGGTGTTCCATTCCTCCGTCACGTGTTCCTGACGCAGATAACTGCCGCTTGGAGAGCACTGCGCATCCACCAGCGGATGATGCGTTGAGAACACGAAGTAACCACCCGGCTTCAACACGTTTCCGATGTCTCTGAAAAGCTTGTTCAGGTCTTCGACGTAATGGATCATCAACGGGCAGATCACGATATCAAACGTGCCTTCCAGTTTCTCCGGCAACCCATTAGACAGGTCGGAGGTGTAGCACTTTACGTTGTCGTCCAGCTTCTCTTTCACCAGCTTCAGCATCTGCTCGGATTCATCAATGCAGGTTACATCGGCTCCGTGATCATAGAGAAACTGCGCATACACGCCGGGGCCGCACCCAAGGTCCAGCACCTTCAGCCCTTGCAGTGGCGGCAGCATGCCAAGCAGGGTGGGGCGCTCTAAAAGAGCGTTGTAGATGTTCTCCTGAATGGCCTCATCATACTGCTCGGCAAAATCGCTATACAACCGAGATGTCATTCACGTACTCCGCATCAAACACATGTTCCCGAACAAGACCTCTGATCAACGCCTAGGAATATGCGACAAAACCATAATTAAAAGCAGCCGAAACCAACCGGAATAAAGGTAAATACCTTTCAAAATCCGTGTTTCTGCCATGCTGCCAGATGGGCCTTGTATGAGTCTAACGCGAAAAAACTGTGTCGTGATGACGGCAAGCTCAAGCTCATATCACAGCAACTACGAGATGCCAGAGTGCTTGAAAAGCGGCAGACCTACCGCTTTTCTCTCAATAACCAGATAAAAAAGACCCCGCCAACAAGCCCGGTGATGATGCCAATCGGCATGTCTTCCGGCTTCATCAGTGTCCGCGCAGCCACATCCGCAAGCAGCAAAAAGATTGCCCCGAACAACGCAGAGACCGGGATCAAGCGCCGATAATCACCGCCCACAAACAACCGCACAATATGAGGCACCATAAGCCCCACAAACCCGATCATACCCGAGAACGCCACCATAACACCAGTAATCAGTGCCCCAATGAGAAAGGTCTCCAGCCGGAATGCACCAACGGAGATGCCAAGCGTGGTCGCTGTCTCATCGCCAATGGTCATGGCGTTGAAGTGTCCGGCCCGCAGCCACAGCCAGACCCCACAAAGGACCAGCACCACCAACGGATAGATAAGGTGTCCCCACTGCGCCAGACCTAACCCACCCAACATCCAGTAAACCACACTGTGCGTCGCCCGCGGGTCTGCCAGAAAGATGAGAATGTTCGCGCCTGCCATCAGCACAAAGCTCACCGCCACACCGGTCAGCACCAAGCGATCTGCACTGGTCGCGCTTGTAAACTTCGCCACCCCAATCACAATAAGTGTCGCCCCAAGAGCACCCAGAAATGCCAGCAAAGGCACGGTGAGCATCCCCAAAAACAACCCCGTATGCAGCAGCGCCAGTACAGCACCAAACGCACCACCAGCTGAAATCCCGATCAGATGCGGATCAGCCAACGGGTTGCGGGTGACGGACTGAAGGCAAGCTCCCACGATGGAAAGCCCGGCCCCCACCATGATCGCCAGCAGCGCACGGGGCAGGCGGATTTCCCAGAGAATACTCTCCCGCCCCAGTGACCAGCTCGGCTCAACCGTCCCCGGCACCAGTTTGTTGGCAAGAACACCCCATACAGTCTCCATGGAAATGGAAACAGCCCCAACGGAGACCGCAAGGCAAACAGAAAGAACCAGCGCAGCCAATCCCACGCAGATGATCTGCAGCATATGATGAGAGGAGCCCCCTTTGGGGGCAGCAACAACGCCGGTTCCTTCGTTCATTCTTAGTTCCCCCAGAATGCCGCTGCGAGTTTCTTGATCGCTTTGATGTTGCGCGGCCCTGGTGTTGCCTCTGCATATTCCAGCGTAACGAACCGGTCGTTCTTCACCGCATCCATATCCGCAAAGGCTGGGTTGTTGAGCATGAACTCACGCTTCTGCTCAGCAGTCACTTCCCCGTAATTCACAATCACGATCATTTCTGGATTAGCCTCAACAACAGCCTCCCAGTTCACCCGCGCCCAGCTCTTCTCCAGGGTATCCATCACGTTAGTACCACCAGCAGCCTCAATCATAGCCGTCGGCATGGCAT
>NZ_LCWX01000145.1:47468-65828 GCF_001431305.1 Pseudovibrio sp. POLY-S9 | reverse complement strand
AGCGGCCCGCCGTAAACGGAGAATCCTCACCACTGTCAAACACAAACACGCGTAGCGGCGTGTCGCCAGCGCTCAGGCCAGCCTTGAACTGCGCAAGATCATCGCGGTAAGACTGAACCAGCCCTTCAGCACGCTCCTCAACATCAAAGATGCGGCCAAGGTTCAACAGATCATTGTACATATCATCCATGGAAACCTTAGGCTTCTCGCCAATATGGATGCAGCTCTCGGTCAGCTCGTACACCTTGATGCCGAATGGCTCCAGCGTCTCCGGTGTGAGCTCGCCACCAACCCTCATACCATAATTCCAACCTGCAAAAAAGAAATCCGCGTCAGCACCAATTAGGATTTCTTTGTTCGGATACTTTGGGGCAAGCTCCGGCAGCACAGCCACTTGATCCGTGAGCTCTTCATCCAGCGTCTTCCACCCAGAAATACCGGTGTAGCCCACCATGTTGTCCTGCAACTCCAGTGCCAGCATCATTTCTGTGAGGTTGGAGTCATGCGATACCGCCCGCTGCGGCACGCCATCAAATTCGACAGTGCGGTTACAGCTCTTGACGGAAACCTCTGCCAGCGCAGCAGAAGAGGAAAGCAGCGCCACAGTCAGCGCCAAACCAAGTTTTTTCATGAAAAAGAACCCTTACGAATGCAGATCAAATGTCAAAAGAGAGTGCTGTCGGTCCACCAGCTGATCGCGTGTTGTCCGCACCTGAAAAGCCTTGGAAACCAAAGCGGGAGAGAGGATCTGCTCCGGCGCCCCAAAGCCAAGCATCTGCCCGTGGTCCAGCAACAGGATCTGGTCACACACCTCAGCCGCCATGTTCAGGTCATGCAGACTGGTGATGATCGTCAGATCCAGCTCTTCAATGAGCTTCAGAATTTCCAGCTGATGGCGAATGTCGAGATGGTTGGTTGGCTCATCCAAAATGAGCAGCTCTGGCTCTTGCGCCAGTGCCCGCGCCACCATCACCCGTTGTCGTTCCCCGCCAGAAAGCGTGCCAAACAACCGTCCGGCCAGCCCGTCCAGCTGCAGAGCGCGGATAGCACGGTCCACCACCTGCCGGTCGCGCTCGCCAGATGCCGCCAGACCACTGCGATAAGGCGTGCGCCCCAGCTCCACGATCTCACGCACTTTCAGCGCAAAGTCCGTCGGCTGCTCTTGCAACACCGCCGCCACCCGCTGCGCCGTCACTTTGGCGGAGAGGGACCAGATGTCATCGCCGCCAACACATATCTGCCCGCTCATCGGCTTGTTGAACCGATAGAGCAGCCGCAACAACGTAGACTTGCCAGCCCCGTTCGCGCCAACCACGCCAAGCACTTGCCCCGCAGCCAACTCAAAACTCAACGGCTGCAACACCAACGAACTCTTCCGATCAGGCGCCCACGAAACATCGCACACAGAAACAAAAACCGCGCTCATGCCAAAGCACCCGTGCGCAGCTCAGCCCCAATCGGGCAGCCAACGGTGCCCAAATGATGAGAAACAAGATCAAGCATCGTACCAACCCACCCGAGTGAAACGCTACACATCATCAATGTAACGTTATAACGTTACATTTATTGTCGAATCCTGAGGCAAAAGTCAAGCACACACGCGCGTCGACCATCAGCGGTTCGCAAAACGATCCGGGATAAAGTTTAAGTCTTGAGGAAACAGGTAACATAACGCCCTCCGCGCAACGGCAGGGGCAAACAGAAACCGGATATGTGAGAGGCTTGCGCCAATGCAACCATTATGGCCTCCTCCGGGACGCCCCGCCCGGGTTGAAGTGAAACATAATGGCAGGTCTCCTGACTCGCGGGTCTGTGCTCAGCCAGCCTTCCCGGATCTCTCCAGTGGCATGCTTGGCGTCGCTCGCCGCTTACAGTTGCGGGGGCAGTCACGGAATTAGCGCCTGTTGGCTACACTTCACCGTGTTCCCTTTTAATCCCGAGGCCTTTCGCACCTCAGAAACCATAGGCCCGCATACTGAATTTTGCAGACCTCAATTGCAAGCGCTTTCGAGAATAGACCTGAGGTGCTGTTGATAGCAATTGCCAGCAACTCACTTGAAACACTCAAATACTTTCGCAAAACCATCCCAAGTTTTCCATGAGTTTCACTTGTGACAACGCCTTGCTAGGCTCTTGGCAATGACCAAACAGAGATTGCTTGAATTCACCAACTTTGACCATCCGGATAGCAATAAGTGAAAAGAGATGAAAACAGTCATTAAAAAGACTTCGATAATCTTGAGTGTCTTCGCTGTCTGTTTTGCAGTTTCGGGATGTTTATTGATTGGACCTCTCCTGCCGACACCTGGACATACGGAGATTGTGAAAATCGATTCATCAATGACGAACCAGGAGCTTTCTCGCAAGTTGCTTGCTATCTTTAGAAATCACGGTATAGCCCCCTGCACAATGTCAAGCCCCGCATACCATAGCAAAGTCCGTCACTCAGTTGATGAAAGGCCGCCGAATGGCTGTATTTGGGGAGGCTTTCGTCATCCAAGTCAGCCACAAGTAAATGCTGATGATGCAACTATAATCATCGGAAGTTTCCCAGAGTACAATAATAATGGGATAGGCCAATCAGCGAGATTTCGAAGACTCAGTAACAACGAGTTGGAGGTTACGGTAAAAGGACAAGGTGCGTACTATAGGAAGCTCCCAAACAAAAAAATCGCTCAAAAATTTGCCCGGATTATCAAAGAAAACCTGCAATAACAGCACACCCCACCGTCTTCCCGGACAAGCGCAGCGCAGATCCGAGATCCAGAGCCAAATGCTCAGGTGCTCCTAGCTCCTTCGCAACCCGTTCTTGGTAATCTCACCATGCATCCAGTGGGTGTCACTCTGTACGTGATCTGCGCGCACATACTTGGCCATATGTGTTGCCATGTCAGCCTCTTGGAAAGCCTCAGTGGTTCGCACGACAAAGCCCTCCTGTTTGCTCAGGTTGAGCCCGTTCAGCACTCCATCAACGCTTGCTTGAGTGAAAACGCCCCTGTGCAACACCGGAACAGGAGCAATGCCCAGCTCTGAGAAACGGTCCAGCGTCGCATCCCAACTCTGTGTGATGCCGCCAACAATCCATGCAAAACCTAGAAAGTAAGTGGGCAACCTGTCATAAGCGACGGAATGACGGGCAAACAGATACTCACCGATGATCCGCTCATCCTCAGCAAGACACGGCGAAACACCTGCCGCAAAAGCTTTCATCCAATCACGGGATGGATGATACCCACTGTCAGGGCTACGCGCATGGCATCCACTCTGCAGGATAGTCGTGTTCTCGCCGTCCATCTTCTCGGTAAAGACGACTTCTGCGGCGCTTTCCAGAACCGCCAAATCCCGCAGGATCTTGTCATCGCTCATAACACCGGGAGAGCTGGGTAAATGATAGGTGCGGCCATACTTCTTCATCGATCCCGCAGCTCCTTATCTCCAAAGCGAATAAGGGAACTCCGATTTTAATTCCTATGCTCATTGAGCCAGGACACCGCCCCTTCTTCTTATCGGGTGGTGATTACAAGCTTTAACGAGCAACCACAACCACCCACCGTCTTCCCGGACAAACGCAGTGCAGATCCGGGATCCAGAGCGATACGCTTAGGCATAAGCCACGACACAAACAAGTTGCTAACCCCTGCCATCCACGTCCCTGTTAAAACTACCAGTTTGACAGGGTAACTACCTCATCCCATCCTCATGCATGAAGCGCACAAGCCCTTTGTTATGGGCGGGAGGGTGGTGAATACAATACCTTCTTCGGAGGGGAATAAACTCGCCTGTCTGTTTGCAGGTTTCTAGCCTCCCGCCCGCCAAAGGGTTCTCACGCCACCCTCCGTCTTCCCGGACAAGCGCAGCGTAGATCCGGGATCCAGAGCGACATGCTCAGGCATAAGCCACGACACAAACGCCTCGCTAACCCCGTCATCCACATCCTTGTAAAAATTGTCAATTTGACAACTTGTGGTTTTCATTCCACATTCATACATGAGGCTTCGAAACCTCTCCAAACAGCGGTTACCGCTCCCGTCGACTAGCGGATTTTTTGTGCCTGCTTTATAGGTAGCGCGCAAACCTATTGCTATGAGCGGGAGGGCGGTGAATACAATACCTTCTTCGGAGGGGAATAAACTCGCCTGTCTGTTTGCAGGTTTCGAACCTCCCGCTCGCCAGCGGGCCGTCGAAAGCCTTGTTGTCGCGCGGTTGTTCAACACCCTACTTACAGAGGGATTGAGAATGATCGACTCCGCATGTGCCTGTGGCACCACAAATACTTTCCAAAATGAAATTGACGAAGTCATCGTCGCTGTCTCGGATTTGCAAAACCTCTCGTATATTCAGCATCTTGTGCTGACAGAGAGAATGCAGCACTCCAGTGAGCGCGATGCCCTGTTCACTCTGCATCACGCCTTCCGCGATCGCCTCGAAGCGCTCAAGAAAAGCTGCGGAATGTTAGAGCGAGTCGCTCATCCGCAGCCAATAAACACAAAAACTCCGCTTCCTGATTAAGCCGTGCAGCTCTTTGCTCGCTGGCACCCGCCCGAAAACCCCCATCGGTTTTCAATCAGGGAGATGCACAGGAGCAAAGAAAAAAGCCAGCCTCGTAAAAAAGGACTGGCTTAGAAAATGGCTTGATCGTGCAGCGCGCTCTACGTGATCGGTACCCCTGACCACGCAGAGCTCGTTCAACAGCACTGTGATGGGTAAATAGCACGAACCCGTGCCACTTGCCTCCGGTACCAATGGCGAAACGCAAATACACCCCGCATCCTCGCCAATTGGTGCCCTGCTGGTCTGCGGCAATACCACCCCGCTGCAGGCCAGCGCCCCCTTAAAAATACCAGTGCCAATAGTAGTGCGTCTACCCCATGAAAAATAAGGGGTGGCATTCCTTCTACCGCCCCACCTACTGGATCCCGCATCAAGTGCGGGACGACGGCGTTGAAGCAACCGCAACAACCTCACCAATACATTATAGTTACATCAGATAATCAAAACGCAGATCTCAACGTCTCTTTTGCTCGGACTGGGTACGTGGGCTCTATGAGGCACTCACAGAGGTAAGGCGTGATTTCGATAAACTGAGCTAAGTAGTAATGGCCAGTTAATTTACTTCCCCAATAACGTGTGATATCCGCCGGTATATTACCTATGGGGAAGTGTTATGAAAAAGCAATTGTTCGCTTTATGCGCTGCTTCTATGTTGATTGCTGGCTGTTCTAGCAGTGGAAGTAATAGTGTAGAAGTTCGCGCTCGAAAGGCTGCCAACCTTTCTATCTGGAAAACCCGTCAGGAGGTTCGCTTTGCAGGGAAGCCATTTGAGGTGGCTGTTGCAAAAGATAAAGCCTTTTCATTTGTTGCTCCCAAAGGCTCAGGATTTCCTTATTCGCCTGCTGAGGTTGAAGGCGTTGCACGCGCTGTAACTGGATGTAAAGCAGAATTTGGGGCAGGAATACTGGCTTTTGTTGGTGGCTTCTCCAAGAAGTCGGATCTGCGAGAGATTCAATCAAAATACTCAGGCTTTGATTATTGGCGTGTGGATCTCAAATGTTAAAAATATTGAAAGCAGTGGGCCTAACTGTTCCATTTATTATGATTGCAGGACTAGTTGGGTGTTCTAATCAATCTCGACCAGCCTTTGAAGATGTGGTGAACCGCGAGATAGTATTTCCTGAGTACCCGAGTAGTGGTTGGACTTATTTAAGTTTCTCTCAGGCTCATGGATATCAGGTCAACTATCTTGGCAAAAATGGTCGTGCTTGGTTATGGTATCCGGGGAACTCAGTGGTAGTCCCGGAGGAATGGAAGCGTGATACTGTTGCAGGACAAAAAGCTGTTTGTTGGCGGCATCCAGCGAAGAGCTATAACCCAGTAACGAAGCGATATGGTGGGTCTTTTGCATGCCAGTCGCTGGCATTGTCGCAACGAAGAATCATCGCAAGACTAAAGGGTGATCCTTTCGCGCTTTCTTCTGACAAAATTCCTTATCGGCTCTCGAAGTGTTCCGCACCTAAAGAGTTTGACTTCAATCGTGACCAGTTTCGATGCTGATTTGCGATTGAGCCCTGTGTTTCTGGCTGCAGGTTGGTTTAGGTAAGCGCAAATAATCCAGCACAACCTGTTGCCAACTCACCCCAAATCAAACCGCTTACAAATCCGGTCTACCGGTGTCCCGTCAGCCAGCGGAACTGCCTCCAGCACTTTGTAGTCTTTGAAGCCGCGGGAGGTGTAGTAGGCGAGGCCGCCGGTGTTGTCGGCGCGGATGGTGGCGTTGATGGTGGTGAGGCCTTTGCCTTCCAGATTGGCAAGTGTCGCTTTGAACAGCGCACTGCCGATGCCGCTCTTGTGCAGACCCGGCTTTACGAAGGTGCCGATATCAACCCAGTCAGCGGGGATATCTCCGTAATGGCTGGCGATTTGAAAGCCAAGCGGCTCGCCGCTCTCACGGTCAATCGCGCAAACAGTGCTCTCCAGAATTTTGGCTTCAAGAAACCACTCGATGAACTCACCTTTGTTCAATGGCTTCTCAAGCGCAGTTGTTCCCCCGGTCTCAATAATCCGGTTGAGCAGAGCGAGCAGTTCGTCCACATCATTGCGCTGGGTTTTGCGGATGAAAAACTGGGTTGGTTTGGCGGAAGACGTGTCCATTTTTAAAAATCCTGTTCAACGCAATAAATACGCAAATCTTTCAAATCAACGCACATAGCAACGCAAACGACTTATGCGACGGAAATACCCGCACAAGCACAGAGCAAGAAACCTGCTAAAACTTTGTTCTTGCTCGCAAAGCCTGCGCCAGCGTGCCCTCGTCTAGGTAGTCTAATTCCCCACCAACCGGCACGCCATGGGCAAGACGAGTCACTTTCACATTCTCAAATCGCGCAAGCTGGTCCGTAATGAAATGCGCAGTGGTCTGCCCTTCAACGGTCGCATTAACAGCGAGGATAACTTCGCTCACCACACCGCCTTCAATCCGCTCAACCAGCTTGGAAATGTTGAGGTCATCCGGCCCAATCCCGTCCAGCGGAGACAGGGTGCCGCCGAGGACATGATAATGCGCGCTCACAGCGGATGCCCGCTCCAGCGCCCAAAGGTCAGAGACGTCCTCAACCACCACAATGGTTGCTCCATCCCGGCGTGGATCAGAACAAATTGTGCAAGGATCACTGGTGTCGACGGTGCCACACTCAGAGCAGATGCCGACCTGATCAACCGCCACGCCCATGGCTTCGGCCAGAGGGATAAGCAGTTGATCTTTCTTCTGAACCAGATGCAAAGCAGCACGTCTGGCCGAGCGCGGGCCAAGGCCGGGCAGCTTGGACAGCAGCTGTATCAGGCGTTCAATTTCGGGACCAGCAACCCTGCGTGTACTCATCTAAAATCTATGCTCTCTGCGAGAAAGAAAAGGCACCCGCAAAGCAGTTTTGCGAGACAATGCCAGATAAACTATGCCCGCCTGAAGAGGCGGGCAAGAGGGAATAAATCCGTTTCAGGTCTATCGCCAAATCTGCGCAGGGCCGCGGTGATTTGGCAACAGATAGCCTTGAAGATATTAAGAGCCGAACGGGAGTTTCATGCCAGCTGGCAGACCCATGCCGGACATCATGTCCTGCGTACGCTCCTGCACCAAAGCTTCGCCTTTTCCCTTAGCATCGTTATGCGCAGCGAGGATAAGATCTTCCAGGATCTCAACTTCATCCGCATTGATGAGAGAAGGATCAATCTTCAAACCAGTCATTTCACCTTTGCCATTCAGCGTAACGGTGACCATGCCTGCGCCTGAGGTTCCCTCAACGGAAAGGTCGTTTACAGTCTCCTGAAGCTCGCCCATTTTTTCCTGCATCTGCTTGGCTTGCTTCATCATTTTAAGAAAGTCCATCGACTCGCTCCTTAAACGTCTCTTGAGCACACATCAGCGCTCTATCAATTCGGTTCATAAGGTTTCATAGCACAGAAACCTTAGAAATCTTGGGTGAAATCCATAGAGTCCATGTCTTCTATGTCGACAGACTCGGACGCCGCTTCAAGGGGGAGATCTTCCTCCTGCTTCAAAATGCGCACGTCAACAACCTTAGCTCCGGGAAAGGCAGAAATAAGTTTCACCACTTCCGGATCAGAATGTGCATCCGAAACCAACTGTCTTTGGTTAGCTTCTTTTTCCTCATGCAAAGTCGGCCGGCCCTGGTCACGACTAACCGCAACAATCCAGCGACGACCCGTCCATTCTGTCAGTTTTCGGCCCAGTTCTCCAGCTGCATCAGCTGTCGCAATCTCAGTCGGCTGCACTTCAATACGGCCCGGCTGGAAGTTGACAAGACGCAGCGCGCGCTCAACCGAAACCTTGACTGGAATGTCCTTCATGCGGGCCGCAAGTTGAGCAACCTCAGCCCAGGAGCGGATCGCAATCTTCTCTTTAAGTTCCTCAGCCTGCCGCATCTGAGGGGCTGATTGCGATGCAGCGCCAATAGCTTGCGTCATCGGCTGGCCGCCAGCCACAGCACGTAACTGAGGGGCTGAGCCGCCACCGGATGGAACAGCGCTTGCGCTTGATCCGCCACCGCCCTGTGGCGCGTTGCCCGCAGGCGCATTACCGCCAGCAGGGGAGAACTTGCCAGCCTTCAGCAGCTTCAGCGCCTCTTCCGGATCAGGAAGATCAGAGGCGTAGCACAAGCGCACCAGAACCATGTCAGCCGCAGCCAACGGCTTAGGCGCATTCTGTACTTCGTTAATTCCCTTCAGCAATATCTGCCATGTCCGGGAAAGAACGCGCATGGATAGCTTTTCAGCAAAGTCCCGCCCACGCTGCCGCTCACTCTCAGTGACAGAGTTCTCTTCACCCGCCTTCGGCACCGCTTTCAGGCGAGTCACCAAATGGGTAAAGTCTGCAAGGTCAGAGAGGACAACTGCCGGATCGGCGCCCACATCGTACTGGGCTTTGAGCTCATCAAGAGCGCTGGCAATGTCGCCGCGCATCACGTGCTCAAATAAATCTATCACCCGGCTGCGGTCAGCAAGGCCCAGCATCTGGCGCACTTCATTCGGCTCAATGCGGCCTGCACCATGCGCAATGGCTTGATCCAAAAGGGATAAACTGTCTCGGGCAGAACCTTCACCAGCGCGAGCAATCAGAGCCAGCGCCTCATCAGAAATTTCTATGCCCTCTTTACCGGAGATCTCGCGCAGCAGAGAAACGAGCGTAGAACTTTCAATCCGGCGCAAGTCAAACCGCTGACAACGGGAGAGGACAGTTACAGGAACCTTGCGGATTTCTGTGGTCGCAAAAATGAATTTCACATGCTCCGGCGGCTCTTCCAGCGTCTTCAACAGCCCGTTGAACGCCGACTTGGAGAGCATATGCACCTCATCGATGATGTACACTTTGTAGCGCGCACTCGCCGGACGGTACCGCGCTGCTTCGGTAATCTCGCGAATGTCGTCAATGCCAGTATGAGACGCTGCGTCCATCTCGATCACATCGACATGACGACCTTCCATGATCGCCTGACAGTGAACGCCGGGTTTATCTAAGTGTATGGTAGGCTTATCAATTTCACCTGCGATCTCGTAGTTCAGGCCACGGGCAAGAATACGCGCTGTGGTCGTTTTACCGACACCGCGAACCCCGGTCAGCATCCAGGCTTGAGCGATACGTCCAGTCTCAAATGCATTCTGCAGAGTCTGAACCATCGGCTCCTGACCATAAAGATCATCGAACGAACTAGGTCGGTATTTACGGGCGAGAACGCGATATGCACCATCGCTGCTGGAAGAATTATCTTCCGCGCCTGTTGTTGTCTGGTGCTCGTCTTGAAGGTCTATTCCGTCCATATCGCCCAAATCCTCAGCCACTTCAAAGGCAAGGTAAAACTTACTCCCGGCCATTCAAGACGAAGACCGGCCGCTTGTCGAGTATGGGCGCGGGGAAAATTAGGTGGGAGGCTGGCACGATGACCCGTGCCATGGACTCGTTAGGGCTGCTTCCTTCCGGATCTGACCCGGTTGGCGAGTGGCTCGTCCACCACCAACCTCCCGATCGTGTATATGGTCGCTTTACCTGTATTTTGCAAGCCTTCATTGATGTTTACCGCTTGCTACTGTGGACGAGACTGTGAATCTTCAGAGAGTTCTGCCAAATCCGAATTCAGAAAATGTCGCCACAACATTGCATTTCAGTGCTATCTCGGGTTCACTTTACATAAGTTTATAATTTAAGGAATTCGAAATGCTGGCCGAAACAGCCGAGGTGTATGATGCCTCTGCAGCTCTTTGTTATTCTGCCAACTCGCTTAATCGCTGTGGTGAAAAACGTAAAGATACTGAATGGGTTAACTCGCTAAAGACGAGCCTGGATGCCCGCTTTTTAATTCAGGCAAACGACGCTTTCATCTTCAATAAAGAGGTCATGACTGAGCCTTTCATCCATCCCGTTGAGATGCTCAAAACTCTGAATGTCACTGATCCGACAACCATCTTTCTTGGCATTGACGAAACTGACGGAGACCGCCCATACTTTGGCGTGCGTTACACAGTGGATGCTGAAACGCTTGATGAGGAACTGGAAAAACTCGGAGCATTCGCGGCATACGGACTGCGCGGAATAGCGATGAAACGAGCAACCAGTCAGGAAGTGCTTGGAATGATGGCGCAGGCTGCTTCTGTAGGCCGCTGGCATTCCTCCCATAAGATGTGTTCTCAGTGTGGACAGCCAACGGAACTCGCCGAATCTGGCTATCGACGGGATTGCCCGTCTTGCTCAGCGCAGCATTTCCCAAGAACGGACCCCGCGGTGATAATGTTGATCACCCACGGGGACAAATGCCTGATGGGGCGTCCTTACCATCTGATGGAAAATGTCTACACAACACTCGCTGGGTTTGTTGAGCCGGGCGAAACCTTTGAAGACGCCGTCCGCCGAGAAGTTTTTGAAGAAGCAGGCGTTAAAGTCGGCAAAGTGGAATACGTCGCCAGCCAGCCTTGGCCATTCCCATCAAACATTATGATCGGGTTCCACGGTGAAGCGCTGACGACTGACTTGAATATCGACTATGAAGAAATGGAGGATTGTCAGTGGTTTTCTAAAGAGGAGACACTGAAGATGTTCCAAGGCGAAGCAGAGTCGGGATTAATTTGTCCCCCTGACATCTCTATCGCGCATCATTTGATCAAGAAATATATCGAGGAAAAATGACCCATGGACGAGTAGAGCCAGTGGTTATTTAACAGGTGCCTGATGGCACCGGGGAGGTGCCATGACTTACTGTATATATTTGACCCACCCAAATGTTGACATCGACCCGGCAACCCCAGTTCCGCACTGGGATTTGTCGGATAAAGGTCGCGAGCGTTTAGAACAAGGTCTACGCCAGCCGTGGCTTCTGGAAATTGATCACGTCATTTCCAGTCGCGAAAAAAAGGCCATCGAAACTGGTCAGATTATCGCGAGCCACCTGGGTATGGAGCTGATCACATCCGCAGGCCTTCACGAAAATGATCGCAGCTCAACCGGTTTTCTTGAGCCAGATGAGTTTGAGCTTGTCGCTGATGAGTTCTTCAGTCGCCCCGCAGTGAGCGTTCGTGGCTGGGAACGGGCGCTGGATGCGCAAAGTCGTGTCGTCACTGCAATTAAACAGGCGCTCACCGCGATTCCAAGTGGCGAACCTGTTCTATTTTCTGGCCATGGAGGCGTGGGAACGCTGCTCAAATGCCACCTCGCCAACAATGCAATCGACCGCGCCTTCGATCAGCCTCCAAATGTTGGAGGTGGTTGCTGGTTCCGGTTTGATCCAGTCGATCTTGAGAAGTGTTCCGCTAGTCTCGAGAGCCTGAAGTGGCAGCTGATCGATGAGATGGAGCTCGCGCAGTAAACTTGGGAACGTTCCGGCGCAAAGAACTGAAGCAGCCTGTTGATCCTGATGGGTGGCAAGCTGCTTTACAAGCGTCAGCTCTTGTTGCGGCTCGGGGAAATGCTTATCTAAGTGCCATCTGTTTTCATAAATTTGGCACAAGAGATGTTATCGGCAGCAATAAAATCATTTTCGCAGGTTTTTGAACCGCATTTCAGAAGCATCTTTTTCAAAGCCTTAGGGCTAACATTGCTTCTTCTTCTTGTCGTCTGGATCGCTATTCAAGGCGTAGTCGGGTATTTCATAGACTTACCACAAGACTGGCAGGACACGACGGTCAGTATCGTAACAGGCATCGGCGCATTAATCGGTCTCGGCTATATCCTGGCTCCGGTTTCAGCGATGGTCGTCGCCTTCTATCAAGATCAGATTTCCGAACTTGTTGAAGAGCACTCTTATCCCAATGAAAGGCGAGGCAAAGCGCTGCCGCTTGGCGAGTCTATTGTAACGGCTCTCCGTTTTGTCGGCGTTATCATTGTCGCCAACATTTTCGCTCTGATGCTGTTCTTCATTCCCGGTATCGGCCAAATCGCATTTTTGCTCGTGAATGGCTATCTGTTGGGCCGTGAATATTTTGAGTTTGTGGCAATGCGCTTTATGTCGCCGCAAGAAGCAAAAGCTTTTCGTAAATCGCAAGGCGGAACCGTATTTGCAGCCGGACTGATCGTTGCGTTTGTTCTAGCAATTCCAATCGTGAACCTGATCACTCCACTCTTTGCGACGATCTTTATGGTGCACGTTTTCAAGACATTGCGAACAAAACGCAATCTATCCGTCTAGACTCAATAATAACTACAATTTTAAGAAATAACAGGAAGTAGCTGCGTTGCCTATTCGAAGCTTTATTGCTGACGATCTAACCTGGACGCACGCTCTGAACGAAGAGCATGCTGTCGAATTGTCCTCTATGACACGTGATGGCTTTGCAGAGCTGATCAAGAAAGCAACCTATGTAAGGATTGCTGACAAGGAAGCTGGTCTTCTCATCACATACGATCAGGGCGGCGAGTATTCTTCAGTTAATTTCAAATGGTTCTGCGCAGGCTATGACAACTTTCTCTATGTCGATCGGATTGTAATTTCTAAAGCTGCACGAGGACAAGGCATTGCAGGCAAACTCTACGATGACCTGTTCAACTTCGCGAAGGCAAAGGGATACGAGCGCATTGTATGTGAAGTAAACTCAGATCCTCCCAACCCGGCATCAGACGCATTCCATGCTTCACTAGGCTTTCAAATCGTCGGGGAAGCTAAGCTGGAAGGAAAAGGAAAGACCGTCAGATGCATGGAAAAAGCGCTCTGAAGAGTGTTGTTCTATGAGATTTAAGGGAGCGAAGCTTGGCTGTCCTTTGTTACTCAAACATCACATCAACTCTCTTTTCCCCCCATTTGACTGCTCTTCGTTTCGTGCAGGTTGATCCGGAGAGAAATCTGTTTCAGCATGTAATCCGGCAATGAGGAGGACTCTGTCGGTGAACAACTAAGGCAACTCAATTCTGTTGAACAGCACTCCCACAATCAACGTGGGTGGTGTTTGATGCCTGTCTGTTTTTGATGGAGTCTTTATGAGACGCGTTATCTATGACGTCGCCGTTAGTCGCGACGGTTTTATTGCTGGCCCGAATGGCGATGTTTCAATCTTCCCCCATACTGGTGATCATGTAGACGCTTACAAAGAGCGATTAGCGACCTATGATACTGTGATCATGGGACGCCATACCTATGAGTTTGCCTACCAGTATGGTCTTCCCGCAGGCGCTAAAGCTTACCCGCATATGCGGCATCTGATTTTCTCAGAAGGAATTCAGCTGCCTGAAGACACTCAGGTTGAGGCAGTGCGAGCAGACTTCACCACGCACATCTCTGCGCTGAAGAATGAGCAGGGTGGCGATATCTACCTGTGCGGAGGAGGGATGTTTGCAGGTTTGCTGGCTGCGTCTAAACTAATCAATGTCCTACGCCTGAAAGTTGCACCTGTCATATGCGGGGTGGGGACACCGTTATTTGCGAATGTCTCTGAGCTGATCGATCTCAAATGCACCTCTTCAACGCTGTATGATAGCGGCGTTGAGTATTGTGAGTTTGATCTGCAGTAGCTTATTACCAACACGGGGCAGGCCATACCTGCTCCGTCTCTTTTTACCAGTGAATAGAGCACGGGATAGGTGCCTAAACTGGAAATCAAGATCGGCTGCTCTAAATTTGAAGTAGAGGGTCGCGTCAGCTCGCTCACATTAAATAAAGTTTACGTAAACGTAATTTGACTTTAAGTGATTTTCTGAAAAATTTCGCACAATTTCAGTAAATTAAAATATGACTACAAAACTCAAGATAATAAGCTACCAGATTCTTGTTACTTGATCGGGTAGAAACCAACAAAATTTACACCGCAAAATCTAATCATTTCGGCCAATTTTAAGGGCAAACCTAGTAGAAAAAGCATTTAGTCGCATAGGATGCTTTGACGCACCCCGAAACTGAAGGTATTAGAACCTCATACAACGCCTTGTTTTGTTACGTTTACGTAAGCGTAACTGTAACCAGGGACGGGAGAGAGATTTATGGCGAACGCTGACCTCAAGGCCAACCGGCCATTATCGCCCCATCTTCAGATCTATAAGCCGATCGTGACGATGGTGATGTCCATTCTACATCGCATCACCGGGGCGGCGCTTTATTTTGGAACGATTTTGATGGCGTTCTGGCTCATCTGCGCAGCAGCAGGTCCTGAGTCCTATCAATTCGCAATGGACGTTTTCGGTTCCTTCCTGGGCCGTCTGGTCCTCTTCGGCTTCACATGGGCACTTGTGCACCACATGATTGGCGGTTTGCGTCACTTCATCTGGGACATGGGGCATGGCTTTGAATTGTCTGCAGCGAACTGGATGGCTCGCGCGACAATCGTAGGCTCTGTTGCTCTTACCGTGATCCTCTGGATCATCGGTTTCATCGTCGCTTAAGGAGAGATCAATGACCGATATGCGCACTCCGCTCGGGAAAGTTCGCGGCCTTGGCTCAGCTAAGGACGGCACGTCGCATTTCTGGCTCCAGCGTTTGACCGCTGTAGCAAATGTGTTCCTTATTTCCTTCTTTGTTATCCTCGTTATCGCGCTGCAAGGCGCTGATTATGCGAGTTTCACTGAAGCACTTCAAAACCCGATCATCTCCACCTTGCTGCTTTTGGTGATCTTGGTCGGCTGCCTGCACATGAAGCTGGGCATGCAAGTCATCATCGAAGATTACTTCCATTCAGAAGGGCTAAAGCTTCTTCTTCTTATGGGAAACATTTTCTTCGCTTCTTTTATCGCACTCGCTTCCGTGGTTGCAGTGCTTAAAATCAGCTTCGGAGGCTGATCTAGATGGTTGAACAGACCGGTGTATCGACAGCGCCAAGCCAGAGCGGCAAGGCCTATGAGTTTGTAGACCACAAGTTTGACGTTGTGGTTGTAGGTGCTGGTGGTGCTGGCCTTCGGGCAACGCTCGGTATGGCTGAGCAGGGATTGAAAACAGCTTGTATCTCCAAGGTGTTTCCAACTCGCTCCCACACTGTGGCAGCGCAGGGTGGTATTGCAGCAAGCTTGAAGAACATGACGCCAGATTGCTGGCAGTGGCACATGTATGACACTGTTAAGGGCTCTGATTGGCTTGGTGACACGGATGCGATGGAATACCTCGTTCGTGAAGCGCCAAAGGCGGTCTATGAGCTTGAGCATTACGGCGTGCCATTCTCACGTACGGAAGAAGGTAAAATCTACCAGCGTCCGTTCGGTGGCCATATGCAAAATTATGGTGAAGGGCCTCCAGTACAGCGCACCTGTGCAGCAGCTGACCGTACCGGTCACGCCATTTTGCACACGCTCTACGGTCAAGCTCTGCGTCACAACGCTGATTTCTTCATCGAGTATTTCGCGCTTGATCTCATTATGTCTGAAGATGGCAAATGTGAAGGCGTTATCGCATGGAACCTTGATGACGGTACAATCCACCGCTTCTCTGCGAAGATGGTTGTGCTGGCAACCGGCGGTTATGGTCGTGCCTTCTTCTCTGCAACATCTGCCCACACCTGTACAGGTGACGGCGGCGGTATGGTCGCCCGTGCAGGTTTGCCATTGCAGGATATGGAATTCGTACAGTTCCACCCAACTGGCATCTACGGTTCCGGCTGTCTGATTACAGAAGGTGCTCGTGGTGAAGGTGGTTACCTGGTAAACTCCGAAGGCGAGCGCTTTATGGAGCGTTACGCTCCTTCTGCCAAAGACCTTGCTTCTCGTGATGTTGTTTCCCGTTGTATGACGATGGAAATCCGCGAAGGCCGTGGTGTTGGCAAAAATAAAGACCACATCTTCCTGCATCTGGATCACCTTGATCCTGATCTGTTGGCTGAGCGCCTTCCAGGCATCTCTGAAAGCGCACGCATTTTTGCTGGTGTTGATTTGACTAAGGATCCAATTCCGGTCCTTCCGACTGTGCACTACAACATGGGCGGCATTCCAACCAACTATTGGGGCGAAGTGCTGAACCCAACCAAAGAAGATCCAAACGCACTCGCGCCGGGTCTGATGGCCGTTGGTGAAGCGGGATGTGCATCCGTTCACGGTGCAAACCGTCTCGGATCCAACTCTCTGATCGATCTTGTTGTGTTTGGTCGTGCCGCTGCTATTCGCGCTGGTGAAGTTGTTGACCGTGAAGCTCCAATTCCAGAGCCTAACGAAGCTTCCAGTCAGAAAATTATGGCTCGTTTCGACAAACTGCGCTTTGCTAAGGGCTCTACCCCAACTGCTGAGTTGCGCTCCAAGATGCAAAAGACCATGCAGGAAGACGCTGCTGTGTTCCGTACACAGGAGAGCTTAGAGCAGGGTTGTAAGCGCATCTCCGCAATCTGGGGTGAAATGCAAGACATTCACGTGTCAGACAGCTCTATGGTTTGGAACTCTGATCTCGTTGAGACTCTTGAGCTTGAAAACCTCATGGCAAATGCAATCACAACTGTTTACGGCGCTGAAGCGCGTAAAGAGAGCCGTGGTGCGCATGCTCGTGAAGATTACAAAGATGGTCCTTTCGATGGTCGTAATGATGAAGAGTGGCGTAAGCACACCATCTCTCACCTCTCTGAGGATGGCAAGGTGACCTTGAGCTACCGTCCGGTTGTTCTTGAGCCGTTGACCACCTTTGAACAAGGCGGCATCGACATGAAGAAGATCGCACCGAAAGCCCGTGTCTACTAAGGCGCCGAAACCTGGAGTAACTGTTATGGCTGAATTCAAACTGCCACAAAACTCCCGGATGGGAGAGGGCAAGGTCTGGCCAAAGCCGGAAGGCGCCACTAACACCCGTGAGTACCGCATCTACCGCTGGTCTCCGGATGATGGACGCAATCCACGCATCGACACCTACTACGTTGATGCTGATGATTGTGGCCCAATGGTGCTGGACGCGCTCATCTACATCAAGGATAAGGTCGATCCAACATTGACCTTCCGCCGGTCTTGTCGTGAAGGGATCTGCGGATCCTGTGCGATGAACATCGACGGAACCAACACACTGGCATGCACAAAGGGTGCTGACGAATGCTCTCACGAGATCGTCAAAATCTACCCTCTGCCGCACATGCCTGTTGTGAAGGACCTTGTGCCGGATCTGACACGTTTTTACGCGCAGCATCGCTCTATCGAGCCATGGTTGAAAACCACGACACCTGAGCCTGAAAAAGAATGGCTGCAGTCCTACGAAGACCGCCAGAAACTGGATGGTCTTTATGAGTGCATTCTGTGTGCTTGCTGCTCCACCTCTTGCCCAAGCTACTGGTGGAATGGTGATCGCTACCTCGGCCCTGCAGTCCTTCTGCAGGCTTACCGTTGGTTGATCGACAGCCGTGATGAGGCAACTGGTGAGCGTCTGGACAATCTTGAAGATCCGTTCCGTCTGTACCGCTGCCACACCATCATGAACTGCTCTCAGGCATGTCCAAAGGGTCTGAACCCTGCAAAGGCAATTGCTGAGATCAAGAAGATGATGGTCGAGCGCCGCGTATAATCAGCGTGTAAGCACGTTGTAAAATCAAGAAAAGCCGCCTCACTGAAATGAGGCGGCTTTTTTCATTTGAGGCTAATAGCCTAAAACTTATAGGAAACACCGATCCGGATAGCGTCGCTGTCAATGTCTTCCTTGAAGCGCGTTCCACCAACGGTAAAGCTACGACCGGGAAAGACAATGCGCTCATAGTCCAGGCGTACAATCACCCGCTCGGTGACGAACATCTCAAGGCCAGCACCGCCAACCCAGCCAAGCATCGTGTTGCTGTCAGAGCCAGGACCGAAATTCGGGTTAGAAGCACGGAAGGTGGAAACAGCTGCGCCACCAGTCACATACGCCATGAACCAATCGTAGGTAAGGCCAGCCCGGATCTTTGCGGCAGCGAAGTAATCAGAGCGCAAAGACATTTCACCGCGAGAACGCT
>NZ_LCWX01000145.1:7693-47301 GCF_001431305.1 Pseudovibrio sp. POLY-S9 | reverse complement strand
ATATACCCCACCGGCCCCGCCGTTATACTGCGTACCACTGTTGTTGAAGCGGTTCGTGCCATGAAGGCGGGCCCAGCCACCCTGCACACCAAGATAGAAGCCATCCCAGTCATATTCAGGTGGGGTGATCAGCCCATCAACAATTTCTTCCTCGTAAACTTCATAGGGCTCTTCCACCTCTACACCAGGTGGGTATTCAACAGCATAGGAATGGCTGCTGAAGCCGAGCAATCCCAATACCGCAAACGCAAATACTCTTAAGCGACTCATTGGTTCCCCCAAAATACGCAAGAGGATGACACGGCTAAATAATCAGACGTGATAGGTAACTTGATACAAATAAGTCTAGAACTGCGATCTTTATAAATGCTTGATTTTAAAAAGGAAAATTTGCGTTAAGGCTAGTTGAAATTGACAAGCGCTGATGTGCTGATTTCTTAGTTTCAAGGGGTAAATATCTGCAATCCCTACGAAACCGTCAATGAGCTCATGGTGGGTTTACAAAAAAGTCAGCAACTCTCTAGCGTCGCTCAACGCCTCGCAGAACCAGCTTGATAACGCCAATGCATTCTTTGCGCTGTATCTCATAGGGTTCGTGGCTGTGCAGTTGAGGAAAGCGGAACTTCATCGTTGCAGCGTGAATGTGTCTTGCCACCTGACTGACTTCTCGTAGGTCAAATTCCTCAGCAAGGTTGCCGGAATGCAGGATAGTGTGCATTGGTTGTCGCACAAGCCGGAACAGTTCTTCAAAGTCTTCCGGGCGCTTCTGTTCCAGCACCTGCAAGCAGTCTGCCAGACCCTTGTTGAGTTCCAACAGGCGATAAGTCTCTTCAAATTCCATCATGAGAAACTTGCTCAGACGTGCTGAGGCACTGGCGTTGGGGTCAGTCGCTGTTTCTAGGCGCGCAACCAGCTTCACGACTTCTGCAGCGACAACAGCACAGGCAAGGTCTATCTTGCTTGGGTAGAAGTTATAGATGTGTGCCATTGAGATACCTGAGGCATCTGCAATCTCGCTCACCGAGGTTTTCTTGTACCCTTGGGTGAGGAATGCATCACGGGCGGCAGCGAGCAGGTCAGCAGCACGGCCCTTTGCAGTCAGGATTTCTGCGATGGACATATCAATTTCCGAAAATGAAAAAACGAGAGTTCCTTCAGTAATCATAGCTGAGTAGAGATTGCAATGACGTATGCGTCATATTAACGGACAAATTATGTAAAAACACGAATGATATTAATGTGCTAAGCGCAATTTCTTTGATTTTAGTCATTGTTGGATTTTTGCGAATTATTAGTATTAGTAATATCTAATATAAAAGGAGTCGAAGCATGGCTGTAGAAAATTGGCAAGAATTCCTCACCCAAACGGATGGTCGCATCGCTGAACTGCGCCCAGGTATCCCTGGCGTCATGAAGGGATTTGGCGAAATCGCGAAAAGCGCGATTGGAACCGGCGCTCTTGAACCGAAGCAAAAAGAGCTCATCGCGATCTCCATCGGTGTTGCTGCACGCTGTGATGCTTGCCTTGGATACCATGCAAAAGCCTGCATCAAGTATGGTGTAACCCGTGAAGAGTTGATGGAAGCTCTCGGTGTGGCTGTTTACATGGGTGGTGGACCTTCCCTCATGTACGCAGCAGAAGCGCTCAGTGCATTTGATGCTCTGTCTTCAGAAGCAAAATAAGAAGTGACGTATCTTCACCCAATCTCTCTGTTTTCCTAAAACTTAGAGAGCAAACTGCTTGCGTGCACTTGCCCTGAATTGCGTTCAAGGGTAAGTGCAACGAGGGGAAGCCTCTTAGATTTCAGGTAGGCAATATTGGTGGGTGCACCTTCACAGGTTGGTTCGGAAAGCTCTTCTGTTTTTATGGAGCTGGAAAAGAGCTTTCGTGACTTGGAAAACGAAAGAAATCTGCGTGTCCTGCACGCGGGCGATCTTTCGCACCTGTATCTTCATAAAAAATCTGAAGCCCACTATGCCAATTGTCGGTTCATCTACATTCGATCAATTGAGCACTACCTTTCTCTTTTTCCGGTCGATGAGACGGTAGATGTTGATGTGAATGTCCCGGCAAATGTGTCTGGCTGGGACTTGAAAAAAACGCTCATTGCGCTGTTAAAAGGCAATCCTGAACCGCTTGATTGGGTTCAGTTGAAGGATCCATATGCGGGGCATGATGAGTTCCCGAAATCGTTGATCTCCTTTGCCCTTGAGCATTGTGACCCGGTTCGCTTCGCGCTTTATCATTACAATCGGATTGAGCGACAGAAACACCGGTTTGACGGTGTGTCACTTGGCGAGATCGTGCCTGAACGCTTATATGACCTCATCCGCTCATCATTAGTGTTGCGCTGGTACAATCAGAATCGCTATCAGGGCGTTCCGCCTTCTCGCCTCTCAGATATTGCCGAGGCGACCTTTATTCGCCCTGTGCTACGTGGTGAGATTGAGGAGTTGGTAGAACGTAGCGAGGCTGGGATGATCAAGGATGTCGTTCGCCCTGCTGGCGCTATCAATGATCTGATCTTGGCTGAATTGGAGGCTGGCCCTGCATTGCTGGCCCGCCGTCGTCGCCAGTTTACTCAGGAAACGGCTGCCCAAGCTGATCGTTTCTTCCTGAAATGGGCGGTCATCCCTAAAAACTAAGGGTCTCACAGGGCCTTCTGTTTACTTCTCTCACCTGTAGTCCTGCAGAAACAGCAGAACCGTGCCAGTTTGCGTGAGAAAGATCTTTACCTTTCTCACAATACCTTGAAATCGCGGGGATTATGACCCCCAGCGCTTGCTGTTATGACCACGCCGGAGACGTGAACAGCGCAACGGCGCAAATCAAACCAACGAACCAGACAAGAGAACGCAGAGTGGCGCGGTTAAGCCAATAGCATGCGACGTACAGCACGCGCATTGCGATGAACAAACCGCACAATCTTTCAATCCAGTCTGGGTCACCGCCATAGGCGAGGGCAACGAGCACAGATACTGCATAAAGAGGGAAAGCTTCGAGTCCGTTGATCTCTGCGGAGCGCGCGCGCAAGCGAAATCCTTCTTTCCAATATTCTGGGTCTCTTGGGTTTGAGTTGTCGAACTTGCGGGAAAATTTGGCAGGAAGAACAGAAAGCCATGGCATCAGACCGGCAATCAGTATGGTCCATAAAGGGAAAGACATTGTGCAGCTCCAAATAAACTCAGAAAAATCGGAGCCTTTATACAGGCATAAAGAAGCAAAGTGAACTGAGTTCACTTAGGTTTGAAGCCTTCATTGCGAATATTTCCGCACTTTGGCTTCGCTCATTCCAATTCTAATCGCAATTATTTTAAGCGCATCGTCTGGTTGTCATCGATCCGAAGAAAAAGGGCACTATGAAGTGCTGGAATCGAGTGACACCGAATGATTGGACATTGTCCGGCGCTCCAGTGGAGACGTGCCTATGACTAAGGCAAATGTACTGTTTGTTTGCGTAGATAATTCATTTCTGAGTCTGGCTGCAGAAGCCTACTTAAACCATACCTCCATGGGAGAGTTGCGTGCCTTCTCTGGTGGCCCCTTGCCACGAGAGGAAATGGTTTCGCTCACCAAGAAAGTTCTTTTCGCCAACGGTATGGATGAGGGAGGATTGCATCCGAAGCCCTGGACGATTTTTTCGCTGCCCCATGCGCCTCAACCTGACTACATAATAAGACTTCAGACGAGTGTGCTTCTTGACAAGCAACCAATGTGGCCTGGTCATCCAGTAAAGTTGAACTGGGATATCTGTCTAGATGAAGATGTTCCACGAAACATAAAAGAGGCAACAGATGCATTCCGCAAAATTAAAGAATCTATAGATCTTGCAACCTCCTCTAAGGTTTTTTCTAGTGATTCTCTAAATTGGCGTGCTGCTTGTTAAGGTTGGCTGGCCCAATGCTTTATGAGAGTTGTCAGATTTTCCCATGTTTCCCTTAGGAAATAGGGGTTTCAGTGGGAAACTCACATTTTTTTGAGTGGTAAACCTTTCACCTGCCTTGTTTTAGGGGCAGTTTCTTAAGGTCTTTATGGTTAATACGCCTTAATTCACAAGGCTGGGATGACACCACTATGAATCGTAGTTTGACGATTGCATTTGTTTCTGTAATTGCACTTTCCACAATAGCGTGCCAACGGACGACGTATACCCGTAGCTATGTCTCTCCGTTGCCTGCTTCTCCGATCTCTCCAATCGAAGGTCAGACCCTGTCGCCGATCACTCCTGGTCAGCCAGGCTCTGAAGGCCAGATCTTGGTTGACGGTCAGGACGCGAACGCTAATTCGCAGGTTGTTTCTGCACCTCCTGCTCCAAACGTCAATGCAACAGGTGGCTCTGTGGGCCGTACTGATCTGCTTGGCGGCTGGAGCGTTTCTTCAGGTGGCGACAATTGTAAGCTCTTCATGACGCTGACCAAGTGGAGCGGCGGCTACCGTGCGAACACACGCGGCTGTAGCGATGCAACGCTCTCTCAGATCTCTGCATGGAATCTGAATGGCAGTCAGGTTGTCTTGAAAGACGCTGGCGGCGGAAATGTTGCGACGCTCTCTGGTGCTGGAACCAACTTCTCTGGTCAAACAGCGAACGGTGCTCCAATCAACTTCGCCCGCTAATCATCATCTGATGATTCTATAAATTTCGAAGCGTTGCGCCAATATCAGGTGCAGCGCTTTTTGTGTTTGCTTAAGTGCGCCGCAGAAGTTGATCGGATGTGAGACGTTGGTTTTACGAATAAACCCTATTGTACTTGCGTCTGGGTAGCGGTCTCCTTTATGCCATGGGCAAATATAGCCCATCGGATCGGCGTGATTTGCCCTCTGAAATACAGCTTAAGGAATGTGAGCTCCGTGCTTGAGAATACGTCTAACCTAACAACCGTCTTTGCCCACTACGAAGCGATGGTCGCGCGGGGCGACCTGGAAGCCGATCCAGCGCAAATTCAGGTGGCAAAGTCTCTGGATGCTTTGACGGCAGAAATGGCGCAGCGGAAGCCAGAAGAGAAAAAGGGGCTGTTAGGTCGCCTGTTCGGAAAAGGCAAAGAAGAGCCCGACTACATCAAAGGCCTGTATGTTTGGGGTTCTGTAGGGCGTGGCAAAACCATGCTCATGGATTTGTTCTACGATCTAAGCCCTGAACCTAAAAAGCATCGTTCTCACTTCCATGAGTTTATGGAGGAGATCCATGATCGCATATTCATGGTCCGTAAGCAGATCAGTGCTGGAACGATCAAAGACCGCGATCCGATCATCCCGGTTGCTGAGGAGATCATCAGCACAACGCGTCTCCTGTGCTTTGATGAATTCACTGTAACCGATATCGCCGATGCCATGTTGCTTGGACGGCTTTTCGGTAAATTGTTCGAGGCTGGCGTTGTCGTCGTGTGTACCTCAAACGTGGTGCCGGATGAGCTCTATAAAGACGGACTGAATAGAAATCACATTCTTCCATTCATCCGTTCTTTGAATGAGCGAATGAGTGTCATTCACTTGGATGCGCCAACCGATTACCGCCTTGAGAAGCTCTCCGGCTCAGATACGTACCTCGAGCCGCTTGGTTCTGAGAGCCTCCAGAAGATGGAGAAACTTTGGGCCAGCATGACCTACGGCCTTCAATGCCATCTTGTTGAGTTAGAAAACAAAGGCCGGAAAATACCAGTAAGCCGCACTTGTAGCGCGATTGCCTGGTTCACATTTCAGGAATTGTGCTGCACCCCGCTAGGGCCCTCTGATTACCTGCGTATTGCACATGCTTTCAACACAGTTTTCCTCGAAGGTGTACCTGTCTTGGACAAGGCGCGTAGGAACGAAGCAAAGCGATTCATCAATCTGATTGATACGCTCTACGACAATCACGTTCATCTCGTGATTCAGGCAAGCGCAGAGCCGCAGGAGCTCTATGTTGCCTCATCTGGAACCGAAGCATTTGAGTTTGATCGGACAGCTTCGCGCTTGATCGAAATGCGTTCGGAAGAGTACTTGATGCGTGAGCATAATATCGAAACCTGAAAAAATTTAATTTTATTCAGAAATGACGTATTGAGAGCTTATCCAAACTGCTAAAAAAACGTCATTTTACGGAAAATAACGCGGATGTGTGCTTCATTTGGGTTGCGCACATCCGTCAAAACCGCTACCCACTGCGACAAATAGGCACCATATATCATGGTTCTATGTTACGTAAAGGGGAGCTCCTCATGGCGCGCAACAAGATTGCTTTGATTGGATCCGGTCAGATTGGTGGCACACTTGCACACCTCGCTGGTCTGAAAGAACTGGGTGATATCGTTCTGTTCGACATCGCTGAAGGTATGCCTCAGGGCAAAGCTTTGGACCTGGCAGAATCTTCTCCAGTTGACGGCTTTGACTCTGGTCTGTCTGGCACAAACACCTATGAAGGCATCGCTGGTTCTGATGTCGTCATCGTGACTGCAGGTGTTCCTCGTAAACCTGGCATGAGCCGTGATGATCTGCTTGAAATTAACCTGAAGGTTATGGAGCAGGTTGGCGCTGGTATTAAGAAGTACGCTCCAGACGCATTCGTAATCTGCATCACCAACCCGCTCGACGCGATGGTTTGGGCTTTGCAGAAATTCTCCGGTCTTCCAGCAAACAAAGTTGTTGGCATGGCTGGCGTATTGGATAGCGCTCGCTTCCGTTACTTCCTCGCTGAAGAATTCAAAGTATCCGTAGAAGACGTAACCGCATTCGTTCTTGGCGGTCACGGCGATACAATGGTTCCACTGACACGCTACTCCACTGTTGCTGGCGTTCCACTCACCGATCTGGTGAAAATGGGCTGGCTCACAGCAGAGCGTCTCGAAGAAATCGTTCAGCGCACCCGTGATGGTGGCGCAGAAATCGTTGGTCTTCTGAAAACTGGTTCCGCATTCTACGCACCAGCTGCATCTGCTATCGCAATGGCAGAAAGCTATCTCAAAGACAAAAAGCGCGTTCTTCCATGTGCTGCATACCTTGATGGCCAGTATGGTCAGAAAGACATGTACCTTGGCGTGCCAACTGTTATTGGCGAAAACGGCATCGAACGTATCATTGAAATTGATCTCAATAGCGATGAAAAAGCGATGTTCGACAAATCCGTTTCTTCTGTAAACGGCCTTGTTGACGCTTGTAAGAAAATCCAGCCTGCTCTGGCATAAGCCACGCAAGCTATGATCTGAAAGACTGGCAGCTCTAGGCGTTGCCAGTCTAGCTCCCTGCTTCGGCAGGGCCCCTTAGAATGGGAAGGGCAGATGAACATACATGAATACCAGGCCAAACAGGTCCTGAAGGAATACGGCGCACCTGTTGCTGAAGGTGTTGCAATTTTCTCCGCTGATGAAGCTGAAGCCGCTGCAAAAAGCCTTCCAGGCCCGTTGTGGGTTGTGAAGTCTCAGATCCACGCAGGTGGTCGCGGTAAGGGTAAGTTCAAAGAGCTCGGCCCGGAAGCAAAAGGCGGCGTTCGTCTTGCATTCAACTTGGATGAAGTAAAGTCCCACGCTGCTGACATGCTCGGCAACACACTGGTGACTGCGCAGACCGGTGATGCTGGTAAAGTCGTGAACCGCCTTTACATCGAAGACGGTGCGGACATTGACCGCGAACTGTACCTCTCTCTGCTCGTCGACCGCACATGTGGTCAGGTTGCTTTCGTAGCATCCACTGAAGGCGGCATGGATATCGAGGAAGTTGCGCACAATACGCCAGAGCTTATCCTCACTCTGCCAATCGATCCGCTTCAGGGCGTGACCGAAGACAAGGCATCTGCTCTTTGTGACACCCTCAAGCTTGAAGGTGAAGCACGCGCGGATGGTATGAAGCTGTTCCCAATCCTCTACAAAGCATTTGTAGAAAAGGATATGGCGCTTCTCGAAATCAACCCATTGATCGTTATGGAAAGTGGTCGTCTGCGCGTTCTGGATGCGAAAGTATCTTTCGACGGCAACGCACTGTTCCGCCACGAAGACATTGTTGCCCTACGCGATAAAACCGAAGAAGACGAAAAAGAGATCGAAGCTTCCAAGCACGACCTCGCTTACGTTGCTCTTGACGGTAACATCGGCTGCATGGTGAACGGTGCTGGTCTGGCAATGGCGACCATGGACATCATCAAGCTGTATGGTGCTGAACCTGCAAACTTCCTTGATGTTGGTGGCGGCGCTACCAAAGAGAAAGTAACCTCTGCGTTCAAGATCATCACGTCCGATCCAAACGTTCAGGGCATTCTGGTCAACATCTTCGGTGGCATCATGCGCTGTGATGTGATTGCAGAAGGCGTTCTGGCTGCTGTTAAAGAAGTTGGTCTTCAGGTTCCTCTCGTTGTGCGCCTCGAAGGCACCAACGTTGAGCTTGGCAAAAAGATCATTAGCGAAAGCGGCATGAATGTTATTCCTGCTGACGATCTCGACGATGCAGCTCAGAAAATCGTGGCTGCTGTGAAGGAGGTCGCATAATGTCTATCCTCGTCGACAAAGACACTAAAGTCATCGTTCAGGGTCTGACCGGTAAAACCGGCACATTCCACACTGAGCAGGCTCTGGCATACTTCGGCACCCAAATGGTTGCCGGTGTACACCCTAAAAAAGGCGGCGAAACCTGGTCTTCCGGACTTGAATCTGCTGCTGAACTGCCAATCTTTGCTTCCGTTAAAGAAGCGAAAGACGCAACCGGTGCAAACGCTTCTGTTGTTTACGTCCCACCAGCAGGTGCAGGCGCAGCAATCATCGAAGCTATCGACGCTGGCATTCCTTTCATCGTTTGTATCACTGAGGGTATCCCGGTTGCAGACATGGTGAAGGTTAAAGCTCGCCTCGACGCATCCGACAGCCGTCTTCTTGGTCCAAACTGCCCAGGCGTTCTGACACCTGAACAGTGTAAGATCGGCATTATGCCTGGCTCCATCTTCCAGAAGGGCTCTGTAGGTATTGTTTCCCGTTCAGGTACACTTACTTATGAGGCAGTCTTCCAGACTTCGCAGGAAGGCCTCGGCCAGTCCACTGCAGTCGGCATCGGTGGTGATCCTGTAAAGGGCACTGAGTTCATCGATATGCTGGACTTGTTCCTGGACGATCCAGAAACAGAATCCATCATCATGATCGGTGAGATCGGTGGTTCTGCAGAAGAAGAAGCAGCTGAATGGCTCAAAGAACAGGCTGCAAAAGGCCGTTCTAAGCCAATGGTTGGCTTCATTGCTGGTCGTACAGCGCCTCCAGGCCGTACCATGGGTCACGCAGGTGCTGTGATCTCTGGCGGTAAAGGCGGAGCGGACGACAAGATTGCTGCAATGGAAGACGCGGGCATCCGTGTATCTCCATCCCCAGCTAAGCTTGGCAAGACCCTTGTTGCTCTTCTCGAAGAGTTGAAGCAGGGTGCTTAAAAATTACACCTCCTATACCATTTAGGAGGCATACTAAATCGACTGTCGGTGAATCACTTTCATCGACAGTCTTGAGAAGGCAGTAAGTCCCCAGGCTTGCTGTCAGTCGCGGGACCCAAGGGTATGTGGTGTGTGACACCCGCCCAAAGAAAGTAGGGCGGATCAACAGTCCGCTTAAAAACGATGGCTCGGCAGGACGCGAACAACGTATTCGCGCTGACGTCGTTTCTTTACGGCGCCAACGCTCCTTATATTGAAGAGCTTTATGCTCAATATCAGGAAAACCCGAATTCACTTGACCCCGAGTGGAAAGAATTCTTTTCTTCGCTTCAGGACAATCCAGAAGACGTAATCAAGGAAGCTCGCGGAGCAACCTGGCAGCGTTCTGATTGGCCAGTTCCAGCAAATGGTGAACTGGTTTCAGCTCTTGATGGCGACTGGCCCGCTGAAAAAGAAGTCAGCAAAAAGATCAAGTCCACGGCCAAGAAGAATGGTGTTGAGCTAACCGAAGATCAGGTGCTGCAGGCAACTCGCGATAGTGTTCGTGCGATCATGATGATCCGTGCTTACCGTATGCGCGGCCACTTGCATGCTGATCTTGACCCGCTCCGCCTTGCTGTTCCTGGTGACCATGAAGAGTTGCATCCCGCGACCTATGGCTTCTCTGAAGCGGACTGGGATCGGAAGATCTTCCTGGACAACGTTCTGGGTATGGAATTTGCTACCATCCGTGAGATGCTGGAAATTCTGAAACGGACCTATTGCTCCACTCTTGGTGTTGAGTTCATGCACATCTCTGATCCTGCTGCAAAAGCATGGATCCAGGAGCGCATTGAAGGTCCGGACAAACACGTTGCCTTCACACCAGAAGGTAAGAAAGCGATCCTCAATAAACTTGTTGAGGCCGAAGGCTTTGAGAAGTTCCTTGATGTAAAATACACCGGTACAAAGCGTTTCGGTCTGGACGGTGGTGAAGCACTGATCCCGGCGCTTGAGCAGATCATCAAACGCGGTGGTGCTCTTGGTGTTAAAGACATCGTTCTGGGCATGGCGCACCGTGGTCGTTTGAACGTTCTGTCTCAGGTGATGGGCAAGCCACATCGCGCGATCTTCCATGAGTTCAAGGGCGGTTCATACGCTCCTGATGATGTGGAAGGCTCTGGTGATGTGAAGTACCACCTTGGTGCTTCTTCTGACCGCTCTTTCGACAACAACAACGTTCACCTGTCTTTGACAGCGAACCCGTCTCACCTTGAGATCGTAAACCCGGTTGTTCTGGGTAAGGTCCGCGCCAAGCAGGATCAGCTTTCTGATTGGAAAGAGACATCGGAGATTGACCGCAGCAACGTCCTCCCATTGCTTCTGCACGGCGATGCTGCGTTTGCTGGTCAGGGTGTTGTCGCTGAATGTTTCGGTCTGTCCGCGCTTCGTGGTCACCGCACTGGTGGTTCGATCCATGTGATCATCAACAACCAGATCGGCTTTACAACCAACCCACGTTTCTCACGGTCTTCACCTTATCCTTCTGACGCCGCGAAAGTGATTGAAGCGCCGATCTTCCATGCAAATGGTGATGATCCGGAAGCTGTTACTTTTGCTGCAAAGATTGCGACTGAATATCGTCAGAAGTTCGGACGTCCGGTTGTGATTGACATCATCTGTTATCGCCGCTTTGGCCATAACGAAGGTGACGAGCCTGCGTTTACGCAGCCGATCATGTACCGCAAGATCCGCAAGCATGAAACAACCCTTCAGATCTATGCTGACAAGCTGGTCAAAGAAGGTCTGATGTCTGCTGAGGACGTTAATAAAGCAAAAGCTGACTGGCGTTCGCATCTGGATCGTGAATTCGAAACAGGCCAAACCTACAAGCCAAACAAAGCCGACTGGCTTGATGGCCGTTGGTCTAAGATGAAGGTTGCGAAGGAAGTTGACGAGCCGCGTCGTGGTTCGACTGGTCTTCCAATGGATGAACTCAAAGAACTCGGCGGCAAGCTGACCAATGTGCCTGATGATTTCAATGCACACCGCACGATCCGCCGCTTCATGAACAACCGTGCCAAAATGATCGAGACCGGAGAAGGTATCGATTGGGCAATGGGTGAGGCAATGGCATTCGGTGCATTGCTGAAAGAAGGCCATTCCGTTCGCTTGTCCGGTCAGGATTGTGAACGCGGCACCTTCTCTCAACGTCACTCCGTTCTGTATGATCAGGAAGACGAAGGCCGTTACATCCCGCTGAACCATGTTGGTGAAAAGCAGGGCCGTTATGAAGTCATCAACTCAATGCTTTCTGAAGAAGCAGTGTTGGGCTTTGAATACGGTTACTCGCTGACAGAACCAAATGCGCTGACCATGTGGGAAGCACAGTTCGGTGACTTTGCAAACGGTGCGCAGGTACTGTTCGACCAGTTCATCTCCTCTGGTGAGCGTAAATGGCTGCGTATGTCCGGTCTGGTCTGCTTGCTGCCGCATGGCTACGAAGGTCAGGGTCCTGAGCACTCCTCAGCACGCCTTGAGCGTTTCTTGCAGATGTGCGCGGAAGACAACATGCAGGTAGCCAACTGTTCGACACCGGCTAACTACTTCCACATCCTTCGCCGTCAGTTGAAGCGTGACATTCGTAAGCCACTCGTTCTGATGACGCCAAAGTCTCTGCTCCGCCACAAGCGTGCAGTTTCCAAACTGGAAGACTTCGGCGCAGACGAAAGCTTCCACCGTCTCCTTCACGATGATGCTCAAACGAACCCAGGTTCAACTGTTGAGTTGAAGAAGGATGAAGACATCCGTCGCGTGATCCTGTGTACAGGCAAGGTCTACTATGACCTGCTCGAAGAGCGTGAGAAACGTAACATCAACGATGTTTACATCCTCCGCGTTGAGCAGCTCTACCCGTTCCCGACCAAGTCCTTGTGCGTAGAGATGGGCCGCTTCAAGAATGCAGACGTAGTCTGGTGTCAGGAAGAGCCGAAGAACATGGGCTCATGGTTCTTCATTCAACAGTACATTGAATGGGTTCTGGAGCATGTGAATGCAAAAGTGCATCGCCCGCGTTACGTTGGCCGGCCACCAGCTGCTGCAACAGCAACCGGCTTGATGTCAAAGCACTTGGCTCAGCTACAAGCTTTCCTCGACGATGCATTCGCCGAGTAAGTACCTCGTAATCAGGTAAGTCCGACAGGCCTTTCAGGGGCCCTGAAACGAAAAGAGATAGAGACAATGGCGACGGAAATTCGAGTACCCACTCTGGGTGAATCCGTAACCGAGGCAACAATCGCTCAATGGTTCAAAAAACCGGGCGATGCAGTGAATGCAGATGAGCCACTGGTTGAGCTGGAAACAGACAAGGTAACTGTTGAAGTACCTGCGCCTGTAGCCGGTAAACTGGACAGCATTGATGTGAAAGAAGGCGATACTGTTGAAGTTGGCGCCCTTCTTGGTTCCATCGCAGAGGGCGCAGCTGGTGCTGTGTCCGCTCCTGCTGCCGAAGCTGCACCGGCTGCTAAAGCTGCGCCTGCTGCAGCTGCTGAAACAGTTGAAGTTCTGGTACCACACGCTGGTGAAAGCGTTACCGAAGCTGAAGTTGGCGAATGGTCAGTTAAAGTTGGTGACGTTGTAAAGGCTGACGATATCCTCGTTGAGCTGGAAACAGACAAAGCTGCTCAGGAAGTACCTAGCCCAGTTGCTGGTACTGTGGTTGAAATCGCTCAGGCAACTGGCGCAACTGTTGAGCCGGGTAACCTGCTCTGCAAAATCGCAAAAGGCGACGGCACAGCTGTTGCTGCTGCTGCTCCGGCAGCTGCCGCTCCTGCGCCAACTGTTTCTGGCACAAGCATGCCAGCAGCACCTTCTGCAGCAAAGATGATGGCTGAAAAAGGCCTCTCTGCTGATCAGGTTGCGGGCTCCGGCAAACGTGGTCAGGTTCTTAAAGGTGATGTTCTCGCAGCTGTTGCTGCTGGCGTTTCTGCTGCTCCGGCAGCCGCTCCGGCTCCTGTTGCAGTGCGCGCCGTTTCGGCTCCGACTGACGAAGTGCGTGAAGAGCGTGTTCGCATGACCAAGCTGCGTCAGACGATTGCGCGCCGCTTGAAAGATGCTCAGAACACTGCGGCTATGCTGACCACTTACAACGAAGTGGACATGAAGCCGATCATGGACCTCCGCAAGCAGTACAAGGATATCTTTGAGAAGAAGCACGGCGTAAAACTTGGCTTCATGGGTTTCTTCACCAAAGCAATTACCCATGCTCTTAAAGAAATCCCGGCTGTAAACGCTGAGATCGATGGCACTGACATCATCTACAAAAACTACGCGCATATCGGTGTTGCTGTTGGCACTCCGAAGGGTCTTGTGGTTCCTGTTGTTCGTGATGCAGACCAGATGTCTATTGCTGAAATCGAAAAAGAAATCGGCAACCTCGGTCGTAAAGGCCGTGATGGCAAGCTCTCCATGGCAGACATGCAGGGTGGTACCTTCACCGTTTCCAATGGTGGCGTCTACGGCTCCCTGATGTCCTCTCCAATCCTGAATGCACCGCAGTCCGGTATCCTCGGCATGCACAAAATTCAGGAGCGCCCGGTTGCGATCAACGGTCAGGTAGAAATCCGTCCGATGATGTATCTGGCTCTGTCCTACGATCACCGTATCGTTGACGGCAAAGAGGCAGTGACCTTCCTGGTTCGCGTTAAAGAGAGCCTTGAAGATCCACAGCGTCTGATTCTGGACCTCTGATGTAAACGTGCCCGGCACTGGCCGGGCACATTTGTTTTAAGGGAAATTGGCGCACTTCTCTTCGTTGCAGCCTTCTCCCGCCTACTTACAGGGATTTGCAAATGTCCTACGATCTCGTCGTCATCGGTACCGGCCCAGGCGGTTATGTTTGTGCAATCAAGGCAGCTCAGCTCGGCATGAAAGTTGCTGTAGTTGAGAAGCGTAAGACCCATGGTGGTACCTGCCTGAACATCGGTTGTATTCCATCCAAAGCTCTGCTGCACGCTTCTGAAATGTTTGAGGAAGCAAACCACAGCTTTGAAGCTCTGGGCATCAAAACTTCCAAGCCAAAAGTGGACTGGAAGGCAATGCTGGCGCACAAAGACAAAGTGATCGACGGCAATGTAACCGGCATCGATTACCTCTTCAAAAAGAACAAGATCGACGTTCACACTGGTACTGGTCGTGTGCTTGGCGCTGGTCGCGTAGAAGTAAAAGCTGAAGACGGCTCTACTTCCATCGTTGAAACCAAGAACATCGTGATCGCAACAGGTTCTGACGTAATGCCTCTGCCAGGTATCGAGATTGACGAAAAAACTATCGTCTCCTCAACCGGCGCTTTGGCTCTGGAAAAAGTGCCTAACCGCATGACTGTTGTCGGCGCTGGCGTTATTGGTCTTGAGCTTGGTTCCGTCTATGCCCGTCTTGGTGCTGAAGTGACAGTTGTTGAGTTCATGGACAAGATCCTTGGCCCAATGGATGCAGACGTTTCCAAGCAGTTCTTGCGTATGCTGAAAAAGCAGGGTCTCAAGTTCAAGCTGTCCTCCAAGGTAACTGCGGTTCAGAAAAAAGGCCGTGCTCTGGAAGTGACCGTTGAGCCAGCAGCAGGTGAAGCCGCTGCCGCAACTCTGGATGCAGACGTGGTTCTCGTCGCAATCGGTCGCCGTCCATACACGGAAGGTCTTGGTCTGGCAGAAGCAGGTGTTGAGCTGGACGAGCGTGGCCGCGTGAAGACAGACAACCACTACAAAACCAACGTTGACGGTATCTTTGCTATCGGTGATGTGATTGCAGGCCCAATGCTTGCGCACAAAGCGGAAGACGAAGGTGTTGCAGTTGCAGAAATGCTCTCAGGTCAGGCTGGTCACGTAAAGTATGACGTCATTCCTGGCGTTGTTTACACCTCTCCTGAAGTGGCCAGCGTTGGCAAAACTGAAGAAGAGCTGAAAGCTGCTGGCATCAAATTCAAGTCCGGCAAGTTCCCGTTTTCCGCAAACGGTCGTGCAAAAGCAATGCTGCACACCGACGGTTTCGTGAAAGTGCTGGCTGACGCTGAAACAGATCGCGTGCTCGGCGTTCATATCGTTGGCTTTGGTGCTGGCGAAATGATCCACGAAGCATGTGTTCTGATGGAATTCGGCGGTTCCTCTGAAGATCTGGGTCGCACCTGTCATGCGCATCCAACAATGTCTGAGGCAGTGAAAGAAGCTGCTATGGCGACATTCGCCAAGCCAATCCATATGTAATCTGGAAGTTCCAGATTAAGAAAAAGCCGCTTCAGGAAACTGAGGCGGCTTTTTTGCTATTGGCGAACAAGGATGTAGCTGCGTGTCTTATTGGGAAACGTTGGATCGTGGTTTTCTGTTCGCACGTAAGCCTGAATACGCTCTCCCATTGGCCGAAGCTCAATGTGTTGCGCTTTGAAGAAGCCGCCAAACCGGAACGTTAGTACACCAGAAAAACTAAGCTGCCCTGGAGCCCAACCCCATTTGCAATCGCGAGGGGAGCAGCTGGTAAATGCGCGGGCGCGCACAACCAGTTGCCCATCAAGGCACTGGCCTTCAACTTCAATCTGAGAAAGCTCTTTCAAACGTGCTTTGGGATTTTCCCAGTCCCCCAGCTCCGCCATCTCTGATTTGCGGACTTCACAGGCTGTTTGAGCTTGAGCTGCTGAAACAAGAAAAGCAAACGTGCAGAAGAAAATGCACATAAATGTTGTTTGTCTAAGTTTCATGACTAAAAGCTCCCCGCCTAGCCCTCTCATATATCAATGTAAATGGGCTCTGCGAGGAGTAAATGCGTGTTTTATCCTATCACCCTAGGTCTTTTACGCTTTTGACGATGTCCTGAAGCTTGCGCGTAGCTGCGGATGGACTGGATGCCCCACAGATTGCTGAAATAACTGCAATCCCATCAGCTCCAGCTTTGATCACCTGATCCGCATTCGCAAGCGAAATTCCGCCAATTCCGACCACAGGCAACTGAGATTGAACCGTTAAACCGGCAAAGCTCTGCATACCCATATCAGCCGCATCATCCTTACTGTTCGTCGGGAAGCAAGCGCCTATGCCAAGGTAATCGCAGGTGGAAATGTCCGCAGCATCCAGCTCATCCTGAGTGCTGACCGAAAGACCAAGCAACTTATCAGAGCCGATCAGCTCCCGGGCTTTCGTGGCAACCATATCATCCTGCCCAACATGAACACCGTCCGCATCAACGGCTAACGCAACATCCACACGATCATTGATGATTAGCGGCACATTCAGCGGTTTCAACGCTTGCATCAACCGCTCTGCCAGCTCAATTTGCTTGCGCGTGCTGCCAGTCTTGTCACGAAGCTGCACAACAGTAGCGCCGTTTTGTGCGGCTGCGATTGCTATGTCGACGGGATCCTGACCGGGGCAGTCTTGCGGCCCCAGCACCAGATAAACGGACAGATCAAGCAACGGTTTCATGCATTTCAACCCGTGCAGTTGCGTTGAGGATATCGCTGTTCAGCTGATAGAGGCCGTTAATAATATCCAGCTGCAAACTTGCTGGTCCTGCTGAATTTCTTGCAGCAATCTCACCAACAACCCCGAGAAAGACCATTGCATCAACAGCAGCATCAAACGGGTCATCGCAAACAGCCAGTGTCGCGCCAGTCAAAGCTGTTGCCGTGCAGCCAAGACCAGTCACATAAGGCATCATCTTATCCCCGTTGGCGACTTCAGCAGTGCACGCACCATCAGTGATAAAATCGACAGGACCAGAGACGACAACAACAGCGCCCGTCTGCTTCGCCAGTTCTTTCGCTCCTGCCAGAGCCGCCTGAGAGCTATCCGTGCTATCAACGCCTTTTCCACCTGTACCCTGACCAGCAAGTGCCATGATTTCAGAAGCATTGCCACGAATGACGCTCGGCTTATTCACCAGCAATTCACCAGCAAGCTTGGTGCGGAAGGTCAGCGCTCCAACCGCCACCGGGTCCAGCACCCAAGGGCGACTTGCCTTATGAGCAGCAGCAGTTGCCAACTTCATCGCCTCTGCCTGAGCAGGGGTAACCGTGCCAACGTTGACCACTAATGCACCTGCAACACTTGCAAGTTCAGGGGCTTCTTCCGTGCCATCCACCATGGCAGGGGAGGCGCCAATGGCCAGCAGGGCGTTGGCTGTGGTGTTGGCCACCACGATGTTCGTCATGTTATGGACGAGTGGACTGTTGTCACGAATTGCGGAAAGAGTTGCGCAAGCGCTTTCGACACGACCCATTTTTATCCTCGGTCTTGTTGTGCGAAAGAGAGCTGGTATCAGGGACTTGGCAAACTGCCAGACAATCTATCCCCCAACACGGCGTGAGTGCTCCCTTCGCTGGAATTATCCAGAGCAGGTTCTTCGAGTATGATCTCAGCCACAACACACGTGTTGGGCACCCCGTTTCACATCGACGAACCTAGGGGATCTGCTAAGGGAGATCAAGGTGATGTGCGGGAGGGGGATAACCTATCAACGACGCGGGTGTGCCTTGTCATAAGCGTCCAACAGCTGTGCACTGTTCACTTCCGTATAAATCTGTGTAGTAGAAAGACTTGCGTGCCCCAGTAGCTCCTGAATGCTCCTCAAATCCCCGCCTTCAGACAGCAAATGAGTTGCAAACGAATGGCGTAAAGCGTGAGGCGTAGCGGTGTCTGGTAGACCAAGAGCACTGCGGATTTTTTGCATGGCCAGCTGGATCATGCGCGCATTCAGCGGGCCACCACGAACGCCGCGAAACAGCGGTGAGCTGCCCGACAGATCGTAAGGGCACTGCTTTTTGTAGGCCTCAATAGCTTCTATTACCACTGGCAGAACCGGAACAAGCCGTTCTTTGTTGCCTTTACCGCGAATCTTCAGCGACTTATCCCCCTCCTTCGGTGCTGAGGCCGATGTCAGAGACAGCGCTTCAGAAATACGGAGACCGCAACCGTAGAGCAGTGTGAACACCGCTGCGTTGCGGGCTTCAACCCAGGGAGTGTCCTCGAAAGCGAGATCGCTGCTGACAATCGCTTTGGCTTCCTCAACGGGGATAGGCTTGGGCAGGCTGCGGGGAAGTCTCGGCGTACGAACAGCCGCAGCACCAGCCGCATTCACCTCACCGCGCTCCTCCAGAAACGAGAGGAAGGAGCGGATGCCAGCCAACCCGCGGGCAAGCGTCCGCGTCTGCGCGCCATCCCTCCGGCGGGTTGCCAGAAATGCGCGAAAGTCCTTTGGTTTCAAAGACTCCAGATGCCGCAGAGCAACCGGTTCACCTTCATAACTGGTCATGAAGCGCAGGAACTGACGGGTATCGCGCTCATACGCTTCCAGTGTCCGTTCAGCCAGTCGTCGTTCAGAGCCCAGATGATCAATCCAGTCTTCAATCGCTGCGGTAACATCTGGTTTGCAGATGATGAGTAAGTCTTCGCCGCTATCAAGGGAATTTGCCATTCGCAAAGTGTAAGCGCCAAATCTGGCTGAATGGTTACCAAAAGATAAACATACACGCCTTTGCGAAATGCCTGCGCAAATTTAGTTGATGATGATTGGCTGCCCGTGATCACTGATGATCCGGTCAATCTCCAATCGCGCCGCCATAGCAAACCGTTTCTGGTTCTCGGTCGGCACCACTGAGTCCCCCAGAACTACGATGTTCTCATCATTAAAACGGTTCGCCGGGCCAGTGTAATTAAAGCTGCCGACAATCATGATGCTATCATCAATCACCATAAGCTTATGGTGCAGCTTGCCAATTCGGCTTGATCCGCGAACAAAATGCAAATCTGCACCAGCTTCTGCAAGGGGTTGGGTCGCTGCCCAGTCCTGACCGCCTTGCCGGGCATCAAGCGCACCACGTACCTTTCGTCCAGCCTCCATCAACAGCAACATGGCATCATCGATACCGGAGCTTTTGGAGAAGGTGAAAATCGCGAAATCTACCCGTTCCTTAGCTTTTGTCATCTGTTTGGTGACTTCCATCTCTGGCGCGTGGTCCGGCGCAAAGCAAACTTTCACGCGGATGTCGTCGACAATCACTTCTTTCGGCGTGTTCTCGGCTTCGTTGTCATCAACGCTGTATCGGCCAAATCGCCCCCGTTTAATCTCCCTGAATTCCCGTTCAAAGATATCGGCAACCTTCTCATTCTTGATGATGAGAAGATGGTTCAAGTTGCGATGTGTGCCGGTCTCAGTGAAGTTTGTAGAACCAGTCAGAACAGAATTGCCATCGCGAATGATAAATTTCTGATGGAATATCCGTGGGTTAAAGTCAGTCCGAACCCATACCTTAGAGCGCAGCAACGCCGCATGAAGTTGCCGGTTCACCTCGTTCTCAACACGAGGGTCGCTCGAATGCGGGTCTTCAGCAGGCTCATCCACACTTAAGTAATCCGCCTCGGATACCACTCGCACCCGCACCCCGCGCCGCTTTGCGTTGATAAGTGCGTTGGTTATGCGTTTATTGTCTATTTCTTGAATTGCTATGTCGAGCGAGCGCTCTGCAGCATCAATAAACCCGATAATCTCGCCCTCAAGATCATCCAGCGGGTTATCCTCTAAATGATCGAGGACTGTCTTCGGACCAACAAGGAATTTCAGATTCTCAGTTTCAACTGCCATTGTACCCTCCCACCGTCATAACACCTTACCTTAGGGTAGATGATGTGTCGGTACACAATTATGACGGTAGGAAGCGAAAAGAGCCTCTGGCTAGAAACCAACTGAGATGAGTGGATTGGTGTTACCCTGAATTTCCAGGATGCGCGCATCACGCAGCTGCTCTTCTTCAGAGACCGGATCCTCTGCCATCCACTGGTTGAACATCTCGACCTCAGTCTCTGTCAGCGGCATGCCGTAGGTGGTGTGCATGTACAGATAGATCCGCGCAATATCACCGCGCGTCTCAGCCATCGGCTCGGCAACTTTCCGGCTGCTGTCAATTTCAAAATCACAAGCGCCATAAGTCCGGTCCTCGCCGGTGATAACAGCCATGCGATAATTGGAGCGGTCTCCGTTTAACTCACCAACGGCTGGAACGAGGTTATGGAGATCAGCTTCCATACGCTTGAAATCTGCATCAACTTTAGAGCAGCATCGACGGCCCTTATAGGATTTGCCCTTCTTGGTGGTACAGGCGGGGTCACCTTCACTCCAACAAGCGCGTGTTTTGCCAAAACGCGAAGCTGGAACAATGTGCTCCCACTCAATCCGCTTGCCGCGCTTGGCGTTTTTGCGCGGGGTATACCCGCAACTGTCCGCATCAACCTGCTTCTTTCCATTGTAGGTGCAACCACAATAGAAGGTCTCGCGATACTCTTCTGTTGGATAAATATGCTTTTCCAGCAAGCGCTTAGCCTGAGAGAAGCTGGTTGGCGGTGCAGAAAAGGCTGCAGTTGTCCAGATGCAAGCCAAAAGGGCAGCAGAGAATACGATGAGGTTACGCATGAAGAAGTCTTTCGCAAGCGTATCCCTGAAAAGTGGTCTCCGGTTTTCAGGTGAGGATACGCATTAATAAAGATCTTGAATGAGGCGCGTGAATGAAATGCACGCGACATATTCAAGATCACCATCAGAAACTGGCGAGGGAGAGTTAAGAAACCCCTGCCAACACTGTTTGACGCGGTGGATACTGGTTTGTGCCGTTCCACTTTGACCGAATGAATGGGTGTGAACCTTGCCAAGCAAGATGAGGGGAGGAGAGATTGAGGGTTAAACGGAGGTTCTAAGAGCGCAATCGCGCTGCTAATTCACGAATTTGATGCTGAGCAAATACCTCAACGCCGTTCCTGCGCAGATCAGCAGCGACGACACCCATCCCCGAACGTGTCTGCCCATCGTGATGGCCACTATAGATGAAAGTGCTCCCGCAGGATGGGCTGCCATCAGTGAGCAATGCGAAGCGGCACCCTGTTTCAAGCGCAGTCTGCACGGTGATGCTAGCACCAAGGCGAAACTGGCTGGTGACGTCGCGCCCATTGTCTTCAAAAATTCCGCCATGGCCCTCGAGAACATCTGTGCCCAATCGGTTCTCTTCAATCTCAGCTGGTGGGCGCGGTGTTGGAAATCCTGCTGCGACTTCCGGGCAAAGGGGCACCAGAATACCGGCTTCCTTCCAACCAGTTAGAATACTGCTTTCAAGCGGTAGGCCACTGCCGTTGTAGCGGACTGGCTCACCAAGCAAGCACGCACTTATCAGGATTTTCGTGGTCATACTGCGGATACCTGAATTTTAGATAGGCTTGGGCTGGCTGAGACTGCACGATAAAACAAAAAACGCGGACCCAAAGGTCCGCGCTTAATATCATCGCGATATGCGAAAAAACAAAGAGCTTAAACGATGCTCTGACCGGTTGCTGCCCAGTCCTTCATGAATGCTTCCAGACCTTTGTCGGTCAGTGGGTGCTTCACGAGGCCCTTCAGTGTTGAAGGTGGGATAGTTGCAACATCAGCGCCGATGAGCGCGCAGTCTTTTACGTGGTTTGCGCTACGGATAGAAGCTGCAAGAATTTCGGTGGTGAAGCCGTAGTTATCATAGATCTGACGGATTTCAGCAATCAGGTCCAGGCCTTCAATGTTGATGTCGTCCAGACGGCCAATGAATGGAGAGATGAAGGTCGCGCCAGCTTTTGCAGCCAGAAGAGCCTGGTTTGCAGAGAAACAAAGGGTCACGTTGGTCTGCACGCCTTTGTTCGCCAGAACGCGGCAAGCCTTCAGGCCTTCCAATGTCAAAGGCAGCTTGATGCAGATGTTGTCTGCAATTGCGATCAGCTCTTCAGCTTCTTTCAGCATGCCTTCAGCGTCAGTTGCAACAACTTCAGCAGAAACAGGACCATCCACAAGCTCGCAGATCTCTGCGATGACTTCTTTCATTGGACGGCCAGATTTCATGATAAGAGATGGGTTAGTGGTAACACCATCGAGAAGACCGGTTGCAGCCAGCTCTTTAATGTCGTTGGTGTCAGCAGTATCAACGAAGAATTTCATGCCGGAAAGGCTCCTGATTTCTTAGTAGCCTCTCGTAGGGTACCGGAGGCCTAGGGGGGAATTCCGGTATGTGTTTAGCCCAGAGTGTATAGAAACAACAAGAGTAAAACCCGCTAAAGCGTATTCCCGAAAACTGGATTCCGGTTTTAGGATAAGAATGCGCGGTAAAACCAGCAAGTGCTCAGCAAGGAATGGAGTTTCGTGAGTCAGCAAACTGAGTTTTTTGGCAACGGCCAGATGTGTGAACCAGAGGTTATCGTACCTGTGCTGGTTCCTGTCGCTGTCGCAGGTGCATATTCCTATAAAGTACCAGCTGACATGGACGTACGCCCCGGTTCCATCGTGCGTGTGCCTCTTGGCCCGCGTGAGGTGATCGGTGCCGTTTGGGATGGAGAACCGGACACAAAGGTTAATCCCAAAAGGCTGAAAAGCATCCTGCATGTCTACGATACGCCCCCAATCGCTGAAGATCTTAGGAAATACATAGACTGGGTCGCCGCATGGACGCTGGGCGCTCCCGGCATGGTTTTGCGCATGGTGCTGCGTTCTGAGGAGGCTTTGGAACCAGAAACGCTGCTCTCTGGTGTGCGCTACATTGATGGCATGCAGCCGGACCGCATGACACCTGCGCGCTCAAAAGTCATGGAACTCGTCGAAAATGGCATGGCATGGACGCGCCCTGGTTTAGCGGGAGCCGCTGGTGTCAGCTCCTCGGTCATCGACGGCCTTAAAAAGCAAGGCGTGCTGGAAGAAGCAATGCTGCCAGCAACCCCGCCACTGCCTGATCCTGATCCATCTCTTCCGGGCAGAAAGCTGACGGATCTTCAGGAAGGCGCCGCGAATCAGTTGTGTGAGTCTATCGGAAAAGGCTTCAAGGCCTTCCTTATCGATGGGGTGACAGGGTCAGGAAAGACCGAAGTTTATTTCGAAGCCGTCGCCAAAGCTCTCAGAAACAACGAGCAAGCTCTGGTTCTCATCCCCGAAATTGCGCTCACCAACCAGTTTTTGGAGCGGTTTGAGCAGCGATTTGGGGTCAGACCAGCCGAATGGCACTCGCAAGTACCTCCAAAACGACGCGCAAGAACGTGGCGGGGAGTCGCAAATGGCGAAGTGAAGGTCGTTGTTGGTGCGCGGTCAGCACTTTTCCTTCCTTTTCACAGGCTAGGTTTGCTGGTCGTGGATGAAGAGCATGATACGGCCTACAAGCAAGATGATCGTGTTCCCTACAACGCTAGGGATATGGCCGTTGTTCGGGGGCATATCTCTGGTTTCCCTGTCGTGCTCGCCAGTGCAACACCATCTGTGGAAAGTCAGGTAAATGCAAAGCTGGGCCGATACACGAAAATTGTGCTTCCAGTGCGTGCTTCCGGTGCAGAAATGCCGACAATCAAAGGCATTGATATGCGCTGCGATGGGCCTGAACGAGGCAAATGGCTGGCACCTGCACTGGTCAATGAGATTCAGGAAACACTGACCAACGGTAATCAGGTTCTGCTCTTTTTGAACCGTAGGGGTTATGCCCCACTGACCCTGTGCAGAACCTGCGGCCATCGGTTCCATTGTGAAAACTGCTCAGCTTGGCTTGTGGAGCACCGCTTTAAGGGCAAATTGGTATGCCACCACTGCGGCTATTCACAGCCTATGCCGGATAAATGCCCCGAATGCAGCAAGCCCGATACGCTGGTTGCGTGTGGCCCTGGCGTGGAACGAATTGCTGAAGATGTCTCAGCGTTATTTCCCGAGGCGCGGGTCCTTGTTCTCTCCTCGGATTTACCGGGCGGAACAGAGCGCATAAATCGCGAAATGAAGCTCGTTGAAACGGGCGAAGTTGACATTGTCATCGGCACGCAATTGGTCGCCAAAGGGCATAACTTTCCATTAATGACCCTTGTTGGGGTGGTTGATGCTGATTTGGGCCTCGCAAATGGCGATCCTAGGGCAGCAGAGCGCACTTTCCAGCTTCTGGCTCAGGTGACGGGACGTGCTGGCCGAATACACGGAAAAGGCAGGGGATTGCTGCAAACTTACAACCCTGACCAACCCGTTATAAAGGCACTTCTCTCCGGAAATCCCGAGGAATTTTACGCTGCGGAAATCGAGTCGCGAGAAAACGCCGGCCTGCCTCCATTCGGGAGACTCGCAGCATTGATTATCTCTGGAGCGAATAGAACTCTCACCGAAAAATTTTCCAAAACTCTTGCAGTAAATAGTCCTAGTTCGGAAGGCGTTCAAATCCTCGGTCCGGCAGAGGCTGCAATGGCGCTGGTGAGGGGCAGATATCGGTTCCGTTTGCTCGCAATCGCACCCCGGAGTGTTGATTTACAAGGCTTTCTGAGAAACTGGTTGTCTGCCGCTCCCAAGCCAACTGGCGGTATCAGAGTGCAGGTTGATGTTGACCCCCAAAGTTTCATGTAGTGCTGCGCAGAAAGTTTGATACCTCAATGTATGCGTTGGAATACCTACGCCATGTTGCAAGGTGTTCAAGCGTGTGCTATGCGAAGCGCGGCTTTATCGGCACGGTTATCTCAGATTGTGCCATTCAAATTGAATTAGACGCGACTTATCAAGGATTTGGATTTCCGGCGAGCCAGCCGCCAGAATCTTGTATGCGCGGGAGAGCACGGATCCAGTGACTGACAACGTATCTCTCATTTCGGGCGTGGCCTTGCGTTATGCTTCTGCGCTGTTGGACCTTGCTGAGGAGCAGGGTGCGACGGCAGAGGTGGAGAAGGGTCTCGACCAGTTTGAGGCACTCTTGAACGAGAGTGCTGATCTTGATCGTCTTATCAAGAGCCCCGTTTTTAGCGCAGACGCTCAATTAAAGGCGATCTCTGCTATTTTGGAAAAGGCCGGAATTTCCGGTCTGACCGCAAATTTTGTGAAGTTGGTTGCCCAAAACAGGCGCCTCTTTGCCATTCCAGGCATGATTCAGGGTTTCCGTGAGCAGCTTGCTGCAAAGCGTGGAGAAGTTACTGCTCTAGTAACCTCTGCAACGGAATTAAACGCTGAGCATGTCGCAGCTCTTAAAGAAGCACTCAACGCTTCTACGGGCAAGAATGTGAAGATTGTAGTGAAGGTGGACTCATCCATTCTTGGTGGTCTGATCGTGAAGATCGGCAGCCGGATGATTGATACGTCACTGCGAACCAAGCTCAACTCTCTTAAGTTCGCGATGAAAGAGGTCGGTTGATGGATATTCGGGCTGCGGAAATTTCCGCTATCCTCAAGGACCAGATCAAGAACTTCGGCCAAGAAGCTGAAGTGACTGAAGTTGGTCAAGTACTTTCCGTAGGCGACGGCATTGCCCGCGTTTACGGCCTGGACAACGTCCAGGCGGGTGAAATGGTTGAATTCCCAGGTGGTATCCGGGGAATGGCATTGAACCTTGAAACTGACAATGTCGGTGTTGTTATCTTCGGTAGCGACCGTGACATTAAAGAAGGCGACACGGTAAAACGTACCGGCGCTATTGTGGAAGTTCCAGTAGGTAAGGGTCTGTTGGGTCGCGTTGTCGATCCACTCGGTAACCCAATCGACGGCAAAGGTCCGATCGAATCTACTGAACGTCGTCGCGTTGACGTGAAGGCACCAGGCATTCTGCCTCGTAAGTCCGTTCACGAGCCAATGTCTACAGGTCTTAAAGCGATTGATGCTTTAATTCCAATCGGACGTGGTCAGCGCGAATTGGTGATTGGTGACCGTCAGACCGGTAAAACCGCTATCATCCTCGACACCTTCCTCAACCAGAAGCCTTTGCACGCATCTGACGACGAACACGAAAAGCTGTACTGCATCTATGTTGCGGTTGGCCAGAAACGTTCAACTGTTGCTCAGTTCGTGAAAGCTCTGGAAGACGCTGGTGCTCTGGAATACTCCATCGTTGTTGCTGCAACAGCGTCTGATCCTGCTCCATTGCAGTATCTGGCACCGTTCGCAGGCACCACAATGGGTGAGTACTTCCGCGACAACTCCATGCACGCTGTGATCGGTTATGATGACCTTTCCAAGCAGGCTGTTGCGTATCGCCAGATGTCCCTGTTGCTCCGTCGTCCACCAGGACGTGAAGCGTACCCAGGTGACGTGTTCTACCTGCACTCCCGTCTGCTCGAGCGTTCTGCGAAGCTGAACGAAGACCACGGCCTCGGTTCTCTGACCGCGCTGCCAGTGATCGAAACTCAGGGTGGTGACGTTTCTGCGTTTATTCCGACCAACGTGATCTCCATCACCGACGGTCAGATCTTCCTTGAAACCGATCTGTTCTTCCAGGGCATTCGTCCAGCGGTTAACGTTGGTCTGTCAGTTTCTCGTGTGGGCTCTTCCGCTCAGATTAAAGCGATGAAGCAGGTTGCTGGCCCGGTTAAGGGTGAGCTGGCTCAGTACCGTGAAATGGCTGCGTTCGCGCAGTTTGGTTCTGATCTGGATGCAACCACTCAGAAGCTTCTGAACCGTGGTGCACGCCTGACCGAATTGCTGAAACAGCCGCAGTTCTCTCCGCTTAAAACGGAAGAACAGGTTGCAGTGATCTTCGCTGGTGTGAACGGCTACCTGGACGATCGTCCGGTTGGTGAGGTTCGCGAGTTTGAAGCTGGCCTGCTGCGCTTCTTGCGTGCAGAACATGCAGACCTTCTCTCCGCTATCTGGGAGAAGAAGGCACTCGACGCCGATTTGACTGACAAGCTGAAAGCTGCAGTGGAAGCTTACGTCAAGACCCTCGGTTAATTCGAAGCAACGGGATAAGGAACGAGAGCGCCCATGGCGAGCCTCAAGGACCTAAAAAACCGCATCGCTTCGGTCAAAGCGACGCAGAAAATCACCAAGGCCATGAAAATGGTGGCCGCGGCGAAACTGCGTCGTGCCCAGGATGCTGCAGAAGCAGGTCGTCCCTATGCTGAACGCATGGGGACAGTACTTGGCAATCTTGCAGCTGGGTTCGAAGGTCGGGATGATGCGCCGAAGCTGATGACGGGTACAGGACGGGATCAGACACATCTGCTCCTCGTCTGCACAGCAGAGCGTGGCCTCTGTGGTGGTTTCAACTCGTCGATAGCACGTCTGGCACGTGAGCACGCAGACAAACTTCTTTCCGAAGGTAAGACGGTCAAGATCGTCACCGTTGGTAAGAAGGGGCATGATGCCCTGAAGCGTGGCTACGGTCAGTACATTGTAGAGAATATCGAACTACGCGGCCTGAAATCTGTTGAATTCAGCGACACAAAGCACATCGGCGATCTCGTCATGGAAATGTTCCAGGATGAGAAATACGATGTTTGCACACTGTTCTACGCGCAGTTCCAATCGGTAATCAGTCAGGTTCCGACCGCCAAGCAGCTCATCCCAGCTCAGTTTGAAGCGAAAGATGAAGCTCAGGACGGTTCCTCTGAGGACGCGCTTTATGAATACGAACCAGGTGAACAGGAGATTCTTGAGACTCTTCTGCCACGTAACGTCGCTATTCAGATTTACAGCGCAATCCTTGAAAACGGTGCCTCCGAGCAGGGCGCGCGCATGGCCGCTATGGACAGTGCAACGCGTAATGCCGGCGAGATGATCGACAAACTGACAACGACGTACAACCGTCAGCGTCAGGCACAGATCACGACGGAACTGATTGAAATTATTGCGGGCGCGGAAGCGCTCTGACCGAGTTGAGACGAGGATTTAAGTGATGGCTGACACGAAAGTCGGACAGATCACGCAGGTAATCGGCGCTGTTGTCGACGTTCACTTTCCAGGTGAACTCCCTGCAATTCTGAACGCTCTGGAAACTGACAACGGCGGTAACCGTCTGGTTCTCGAAGTTGCTCAGCATCTGGGCGAAAATACAGTACGTACAATCTGCATGGACGCGTCCGAAGGTCTCGTTCGTGGTCAGGAAGTACGCGACACTGGCGAACCTATCGCAGTTCCTGTTGGTGACGGCACTCTGGGCCGCATCATGAACGTGATTGGTGAGCCTGTTGATGAAGCTGGTCCAATTGAACATGATGCCAAACGCGGTATCCACCAGGAAGCTCCGGCATTTGTAGAACAGTCTACAGAAGCTGAGATCCTTCCAACCGGCATTAAGGTTGTTGACCTTATCGCTCCTTACGCAAAGGGTGGTAAGATCGGCCTGTTCGGTGGTGCGGGCGTTGGTAAAACCGTTCTCATCATGGAATTGATCAACAACGTTGCTAAAGCACACGGCGGTTACTCTGTATTCGCTGGTGTTGGTGAGCGTACTCGTGAAGGTAACGACCTTTACTGGGAAATGATCGAATCCGGCGTGAACAAGGAAAAAGGCGGCGAAGGTTCTAAAGCTGCTCTTGTTTACGGTCAGATGAACGAACCTCCAGGAGCACGTGCACGTGTTGCTCTGACAGGCCTGACCATCGCGGAAGACTTCCGTGATAAAGGCCAGGACGTTCTGTTCTTCGTGGACAACATCTTCCGCTTTACGCAGGCTGGTGCTGAAGTGTCCGCACTTCTCGGCCGTATTCCTTCTGCTGTGGGCTACCAGCCTACACTTGCTACCGATATGGGCGGCATGCAGGAGCGTATTACGACCACATCTAAAGGTTCTATCACTTCCGTTCAGGCCGTTTACGTTCCTGCGGATGACTTGACTGACCCTGCACCTGCTTCCACATTTGCTCACTTGGACGCGACTACGGTTCTTAACCGTGCGATCGCTGAAAAAGGCATCTATCCTGCAGTGGATCCACTGGATTCCTCCTCTCGTATGCTTGACCCGCGCATCATCGGTGACGAGCACTACGAAGTTGCGACCCAGGTCCAGGAAACACTTCAGCGCTACAAAGCACTTCAGGACATCATCGCCATCCTTGGCATGGATGAACTTTCTGAAGAAGATAAGCTGGTTGTTGCTCGCGCACGTAAGATCGAGCGCTTCATGTCCCAGCCGTTCTTTGTTGCTGAGGTCTTCACTGGTTCCCCAGGTAAGCTGGTTGCGCTCGAAGACACCATCAAAGGCTTTAAAGGCCTTGTTGCTGGTGAATACGACCACCTGCCAGAAGCTGCATTCTACATGGTTGGCTCTATGGAAGAGGCAATCGAGAAAGCGGCTAAGCTGGCTGAGGACGCTGCTTAATCTCGGTTCTTTTGAACCGGTGACTTCTTTGGGTGACGCTTTTGGCGTCATTCTTAGAAACGGATAGAGGATGAGCTAAATGGCTGAAGCATTTCAGTTTGAGCTGGTTTCACCAGAGCGCCTTCTGCTCTCGGCAAAGGTTACTGATGTAATCGTGCCAGGCACTGAAGGTGAATTTGGTGTTGGCGCTGGTCACTCGCCGTTCTTGTCAACCATGCGTCCGGGTGTTGTTAAAGCGCTCAGCGAAGATGGTTCCAAGCACGAATACTTCGTGCGGGGTGGTTTTGCTGACGTTTCCGCGTCTGGCATGACTGTTCTGGCGGAACAGGCGATCCCGATGGCCGATCTTGATGCAGGTTACATCGCACAGCAGATTCAAGATGCGAGTGAAGATGTAGCTGATGCTAAGGACGAAGATGCACGTCAGGCTGCACGGCTGGTACTTTCCCAGCTGCAAGAGCTGCAGGCAGCTATCAAAGCTTCCTGATTGCACTTCGATGCCAAGAAAAACAAAAGCCTCGGCAGTGCCGAGGCTTTTTTGTATCTGCCTATGCAGAAAGCAGGCTCTTTAAACCGTTAGCGGGAGAAAAGAGCGCAGGATGAACGAGCAGCCCAGTCGATTAGGCTGCAAGTCTCTTTTTATTTGCTGCTGCGTTTGCAGCGCGCATTTCCTCAGCACGCGCTTTGCGCTGCTCAGGTGTCTCGTAAACAATCGTGCGATGGTGGTCGCAATAAGAGCCATTTTCAGCGCGGTTCTTGCAAGGGAATGTATAGCTCCCGCTGTCACCTTCAGTCCACTTACACTGGCCCGCCTTAGGCATAACTGGTGCTTTCATTTACCTACCCTTGTTCTTTGGAGCCAGTCGATCAACACTTGCATGCACGCGGGAGGAGCGTGAATACCATGCTCGCCGTTGGATCGTTGGAACCATTTTTGATTATGGGATCACCGGAATTTTCTTTTGCTACATTAAAAGCAAACAAATTTACCGGACGGGAAAAAGATTATCTCTCCCCTTTCCAAATTGCTAGATATTTTTAGCTGTGTAAAAATGCTTACACAAGAAAATTTGGATAAAATATTTTTCTGATTTTTAATTGTGCAAGTAAAACAAATAGATAACAGAGTGGATGTGTATGCACCAATATTAACCACCACGTGAATTCTGCTGAATTGTTGTGGTTACTGCACCAAATTGATTCATCAATTGTGGCGAATTATGGTTTTTCAGAGTGCCTTCCCAGCACACCACCGGCATTGTGAAGTGCTTCGGGATCATCCAAATCACGTCGCGCCGCTTCTCCAAGCTCCACGGTGTAAACCACCGAAGGATTCTGCTGAATGATTGGTTTGCCGCCAATATCACCTCGCAGACTAAGGAGATCATCAAAAAACGCACGATCCCAAAGCACTGGATTGCCTCGTTTGCCATGCGTTGTAGAGACGCCGATCAGCTGATCCTGCATGGAATCGTGATTCTTTAAAAGCTTGTTGATGTCATCCGTGGATACGAAAGGCATGTCACCGAGCAGAATGAGAGCAGCCTGTGATTGCTCGTTGACGCTCTCGATTCCTTTTTTGACGGAGGATGAAATACCTTCATCGTACTCAGCATTATGTCTGAACCGGATCGGCAACCCGGAAAGCGCCTCTTCCACCTTAGAGGCCATCGCGCCTGTGACGACAATCAGCTCATTCAACTCACTCGCAAGCGCATGCTCGGCAACGAGGCGGACGACAGGCTTCCCATCAATAAGCGCCAGCAGTTTGTTGTGGTCCCCCATGCGAGAGGAGTTACCTGCCGCAAGTAGAATGCCGCTGCAGGTGGCTTTGTCAGCCTCCTCAGAGAGAGGATGGTCTCGGGGCTGAGGACGACTATGAATTTCTTTCAAAAGCCCGCCAACCCCCATCGACATGATGTCTCTGCTGGTAACGCGGATATTGGCCAGCAAGCGCTGCAGGATCCAGTCAAATCCGTTCTCTTGCGGACTCCGCGCACATCCTGGCGCACCAATAACTGGGATGCCATTCAGCTCCCCAAGTACGAGCAGGTTGCCCGGATCAACCGGCATCCCAAAATGGATGAGCTCCCCACCAGCTGCTTGAAGAGCAGCAGGAATAACATCCCCTTGGTCCACCACGGCTGAAGCACCAAACACAACAATCAGATCAGCGTCCTGCACTTGCTCTGTGCCAAGCGCATTCGTAAGAGCCTCTTCTTCGTGGGGCACACGCACATCCGCAATAATCTTACTCGCCGCAATGTCCAGTCGCTCCTGTAAAACACGAAGGCTCTTCGCAATAACTGTCTCTTTCAGATGCGGAAGCGTCGTGGAAATGACTGCAACCGATTTCGGCGCATAAGCAGCCACGGAGATAGCCTCGGAAATCTTGTCCGCAGCGCTCTGTGCCAGCTTCTGATCAACAGCCAACGGAATAATCTTCGCAGTCGCAAGCATGCGCCCTTCGCGAACTTCTGTGAACGGATGCAAGCAGGCAAACGTGATGGCCGGATCAATCAGGTTAGCTTCTGTCACTTTCTCAGCATCTACCTGCAAAATCCCGCTTTGCGAGGCATAAAGGTTGGACCGTCCTGTAAAGGGGGGAGAAGCAGAAACAGCTGTGCCGCAGGCATGGTTGGCCAGCAAAGCAGCGGCGTCATCTTCGTGCAGATCAGTTGCCTCAACTTGCGCAACAATAACCTCCGCAAACCCTGCTGCAATCAACTGTCCCACATCCGCATCACTGAGCTGGTGTCCTTTGGAGAGGGAGAGGCCATTATGTTTGATGGAGTGGGCAAGGTAACATCCTGCACTCTCTGCGGCTGATCTGCTTCCAAATTTCACGTCAGCCCGCCTTCTTCTGGTCTGCCTTGGTCCCACGCAAGGTCACAATGATCTCTGCGAGCACGGCCACCGCAATCTCGGCTGGGTTGGCCGCGCCAATATCAAGGCCAATCGGTGCTTTGATGCGGGCAAGGTCCTCTTCGCTCATGCCAGCCGCGAGAAAGCGCTCACAGCGCTTTGCATGTGTCTTGCGGCTTCCTAATGCGCCAACATAAAAGCAGCCAGCTTTCAGCGCTTCCATCAGCGGCACATCATCAATTTTCGGATCGTGGGTCACCGCAGCAACGGCGGTGAAAGGATCAAGCTTCAACTGTGCCATCACATCTTGCGGCCATTCAGCAAGCAGCGGCACCTCAGGGAAGCGCTCTTCAGAGGCAAACGCAGTGCGTGGATCGACTATCGTAATGTCAAACCCTGCCGTTTGTGCAATTGGAACCAGCGCTTGTGTAATGTGAACAGCGCCCACCACTACAATCCGCGTGGCCGGAACCTGCATGCTCAGGAAGTACTCTTCGCCGTCTTGCGCCTGCACCCGTCCAGATTTGCCACTGCGAACACCGTTTTCAAAAGCAGCGGCAATGGCACTGTCCTCTGCATCATCTCCATAAAGCATCACAGAGGACAGACCGGTTGCCAGATTGGTAAGCAGCGCTGCTGGCTGGCGTGCAGCTTTGGAGGTGTTCAGCAAGCGAACATGTCCGTGGTCCGCCTCTGATGTCAGAGGTTCCAGATAAACGCCAATCTTGCCACCACAGGAAAGGCCAACGCGCCACGCAGTTTCATCGGCGACACCAAACTCAATCTTCCGCGCCTTGCCATCTTCCAGCACATCCATGGCCTCAGCCACCACAGCGCCCTCAACACAGCCACCAGACACAGAGCCCTCGAACTCTCCACTCTCATCAATAATGAGATGGCTGCCGACCGGGCGCGGCGCTGAACCCCACGTCTCAATCACCGTCGCCAGCACCAGTCTGCGCCCCTCTGATTGCCAGCGCTCAGCAACACCAAGGACGTCGAGGTTTTTGGAAAGCTCTTGAGGCAAAGTGGAAACAGACATGACAGGCTCGCAAATAAACAGGGTCCCTAAGCGTCCTCCTATGCGAAAAACCTGAGAGATCTCGCATAGGACGATGCCCTAATAGAATGAGGAGCCTAGCCTGCTTGTTCAAGGGGATGCAACAACAGAACAGTGTTCAGTAAAACAAAAAAGCGCCGGGGCTTTCGCTCCAGCGCTCTCTTCGGGGGACTGATGATAACTATTCAGCAGCAATTTTGGTGATCGGGCCTGCATGAAGGACCAGATCATCAACGTGATCCTGGAAGGTCTGGAAGTTCGCAGCGAACATGTCGACAAGCTTGCTCGCCTGCACGTCATATTCAGCCGGATTGCTCCAGGTGCTTCGTGGATCAAGGATACTGGTATCAACACCTGGCACCGCAACAGGAACCATAAAGCCGAAGTTCTCATCCTTGCGGAATTCAGCGGTGTTCAAAGAGCCGTCCAATGCAGCACGAAGCAGGGCACGGGTTTCTTTGATTGGCATACGGTGACCAACACCATACGCACCACCGGTCCAACCGGTATTCACCAGCCAGCAATCCACGCTGTGCTCACGGATCAGATCTTTCAGCAAAGCACCATATTCTGATGGATGACGCGGCATGAACGGCGCACCAAAGCAGGTGGAGAATGTCGCCTGCGGTTCAGTGACCCCACGCTCTGTGCCGGCAACCTTCGCGGTGTAACCGGAAAGGAAGTGGTACATCGCCTGAGCATCACTGAGCTTTGCGATTGGAGGCAAAACACCAAACGCATCAGCCGTCAGCATGATGATGTTCTTAGGGTTCGGTGCGCGGCCACTTTCACTTGCATTCGGAATGAAGTGAATAGGGTAGGAGCAACGCGTGTTTTCCGTTTTGGAACCATCGTCAAAGTCTGGAACACGAGCGTCATCCAGCACAACATTCTCTAAAATGGTGCCGAAGCGCTGTGTGGTCGCAAAAATCTCTGGCTCGGCTTCAGCTGAAAGGCGAATGGTTTTCGCGTAGCAGCCACCTTCAAAGTTGAAGATGCCCTCTGGCCCCCAACCGTGCTCATCATCACCGATCAGCGTGCGGGCTGGATCAGCGGAAAGCGTGGTCTTGCCGGTGCCGGACAGGCCGAAGAAAATAGCAGCATCGTCGTTATCGCCAACATTCGCGGAGCAATGCATTGGCATCACACCGTCTTCTGGCAACATGTAGTTCAACATGGAGAAGACAGACTTCTTCATTTCACCGGCGTAGGCAGTACCGGCGATCAGAACGATCTTGTTGGTCAGATCACAAGCAATAACCGTCTCGCTCCGGCAACCATGACGCTCTGGGTCAGCCTTGAAGCTTGGCAGATCGATGATGGTCATCTCTGATTCAAAGCTTTTCAGGTCTTCGCGGGACGGGCGAAGAAGCATGTTGCGAATAAAGTGGTTATGCCATGCCAGCTCGTTATAAACGCGAACGTTCAGCTGATGCGCAGGGTCAGCGCCTCCATAAAGATCCTGTACATACAGGTCCATGCCTTCAGCGTGGGCCAGCATGTCTTGCAAAAGAACATTGAAGTTCTCCGGGCTCATCGCGCCACTGTTGTCCCACCAGATCGTATCTTCGGTCTTGGTATCACGAACAACAAACTTGTCTTTTGGAGAGCGTCCTGTGTGAGCACCTGTTTCGGCACAAAGAGCACCGCCAGCGGCGATCTGCGCTTCACCGTTCCTGATAGCATGCTCATAAAGTTCAGCTTCGGTCAGGTTCCAGTACACACTGTTGAGGCCCTTCAGTCCGAAGGTGTCACACCCAAACGCGGAATTCCGTAGTCCGAACTCGTTCATGTTCAGTAGTCCTTAATCGGCTCACTATTTAGCTTGCGTCATTCAATGGCACTGCGCCAGTGAATTTAGCGATAACGCCCCTTGGATGGGGCAGTCATGCTTACAAAAGCAAGACCAGAAATCCTGCGTTTTTCTATTAAACCGATTGAAATACGACCTTTTGCTGGCATAGATTTATTTTGCTTATAAAAATAAACTCTACACAAACTTGGTTTTCACTTTTAATCGTTTAACGATACACTTCATGAAGAACACGTGGCACTTGGCAGGCGAAACCTTGTCAAAAGTAGCGCTAAATAAGGAATTTTTCCGAGTATCTTGCTAAAACAGGGTTTTGCCTTATTTCGAGGTTAGGGATCGCGCAAGTTAATCTCAAATCCCAACTAAGTAGCGAAACGTGCAAGAGAGGAATAAGGTCTCTGATATGCCAACGATTGCTCTGGTCGATGACGACCGTAACATTTTGACATCCGTCTCAATAGCTTTGGAGGCCGAAGGATATCGGGTCCAGACCTATACAGACGGAACAGTCGCACTGGAAGGGCTCCAGGCAGACCCGCCGGATCTTGCCATCTTTGATATCAAGATGCCGCGTATGGATGGAATGGAACTTCTGCGCCGTTTTCGCCAGATGTCCGATCTGCCTGTGATCTTCCTCACGTCTAAAGACGACGAGATTGATGAGTTGTTTGGCCTGAAAATGGGCGCTGACGACTTTATCCGCAAGCCATTCTCCCAGCGTTTGTTGGTTGAGCGTGTGAAGGCTGTTCTGCGCCGTGCTGCACCACGAGATGCTGCAAGTGCTGCGACTGAGACCTCCAAGCTACTGGAACGTGGCAACCTTGTTATGGACAAAGAGCGCCATACCTGCACATGGCTTGCAAAGCCGGTCACGTTGACAGTGACAGAATTTCTAATTCTCTTTGCTCTCGCTCAGCGTCCGGGCGTTGTGAAAAGCCGTAATGCGCTCATGGATGCTGCTTACGATGATCAGGTCTATGTTGACGATCGCACCATCGATAGCCATATCAAGCGCCTTCGCAAGAAGTTCAAAGTGGTTGATGATGACTTTGATATGATCGAAACACTCTACGGTGTAGGTTATCGCTTCCGCGAGAACTAGTCTTAAGCAGCTCGTACAGGGCTGTCTGAAGGTTGGAAAAACCTGAGAACACACGTTCCTGAGAATTCGATAAGAGCGAATGTCGGAAAATAAAGAAGAACAAAAGCGGGAAGACATCGAAGCAGACGACGCTTCTGATACTCTTGACCCGCAACATACAGGTGCGTTCCGTTGGTTGGGACGCAGGCAAGTGCGCCAACGCGTCTTTACGCGCTGGATCTCGCTCGCCGGTATCTATGCCTTTTCTTCTTTGACCCGCCGCATTCTGGTGCTCAACCTTGTCGGTCTTCTGGCGATGGTGATCTCTATTCTGTACTTGAACCAGTTTCAGGCCGGTCTGATCGATGCACGCGTTCAGTCACTGCTGGTTCAGGGCGAGATCATTGCAGGCGCCATTGCCGCGTCCACCACGAGCGATGGCGATTCTCTTATGGTTGATCCGGAGATGCTACTGCGTCTGGAAGCCGGAGAATCCACCAGTGCTCGCTCAACGCTGGGAAGTCTGGACTTCCCGATCAACCCTGAGATTGTCGGACCTATTCTCCGGCGACTGATATCGCCCACCAAAACACGGGCCCGAATCTACGACCCAGAAGGCATGTTGATGCTGGATTCACGCCAGCTCCATGCCCAAAACCAGATTTTCCGCTTCGACCTGCCACCGCCGGACGAAAGCAAGGATCCCTTCTTCCAGAAGATGTGGGAGGAGTTGAAACTCTGGATCCGCCGTGGTGAGTACCCGCCATATAAAGAAGTCGGACGGACGGAAGGGCGCGAATACCCTGAGGTCGAGGCCGCTCTGGCTGGTTCCCCTGCATCTGTTGTGCGTGTTGGCGCAAAAGGCGAAATGGTTGTCGCCGTTGCCGTGCCAATTCAACGTTTCCGCGGTGTTCTAGGTTCACTGCTCCTGTCGACACAAGGCGGAGACATTGATGATATCGTCGCCGCAGAGCGCAATGCGATCCTGAAGATCTTCCTCGTTGCTGCTGTTGTGGTGATGATCCTGTCTGTACTGCTAGCCGGCACCATCGCAGGGCCAGTCCGCCGCTTGTCTGAAGCGGCGCAAAAAGTGCAGTCTGCGATCAACACCCGCGAAGAAATCCCTGAGTTTGAAGATCGTTACGATGAGATTGGTCATCTGGCGCGTGCGCTGAGGAATATGACCAAGGCTCTGTATGGCCGTATGGATGCGATTGAGAGCTTTGCTGCAGATGTGGCGCATGAGCTGAAAAACCCGCTGACATCCCTTCGAAGTGCCGTTGAGACTTTGCCTTTGGCGAAGAATGAACGATCACGCGAACGCTTGCTGGAAGTCATCCAGCATGATGTAAAACGCCTTGATCGTCTGATCACGGACATCTCTGAAGCATCGCGAATTGATGCGGAAATGTCTCGCGCAGAATCCCACGATGTTGATATGGCAACGCTGTTACAGGCTGTCGTATCCATTGCCAATGAACGCGCTTGTGATGATATCGCCCATGTCGATTTGAAGTTTGAGCCATCCAAGACTGACAAGAATTTCCAGATGCACGGCAATGACCAGCGTCTCGGTCAGGTCATCAATAACCTGATCGACAATGCACGCTCATTTGCACCAGAAGGAACTCCTGTTACAGTTACGGCCAAGCGCAAGAGCAACCAGATTATCATCTGGGTCGAAGATTCTGGTCCTGGTATCAAAGAAGAACTCCGCGAACGCGTCTTTGAGCGCTTCTATACGGATAGACCGGAATATGAGGGCTTCGGAAACAACTCTGGCTTGGGTCTCTCGATCTGCCGGCAGATTATCGAAGCACACCGGGGTGAAATCTCGGTCATGAACCGAACCTCTGAGGAAGAGGGGCAAGAGCCGAAAGTGCTTGGTGCCCGGTTCGTGATCAAACTGAGGGCCAAAACAACCTCATGACGACACTGGATCAGAAGCAAAGTGTACAGGCAGCAGAAGGTCAGGCGATACACGCGACCTGTCTGGTGGTTGGCACGAAAGGCATTCTGATCCGCGGTCCCTCTGGAACCGGCAAATCAGCGCTGGCGCTGGAATTGATACAGCGCGCACACCTTAAAGGCAGTTTTGCAGCCCTCGTTGCTGATGACCGTGTCTACATTGCTGAGAAAAATAGTCGCTTAATAGGGTCTTGCCCAAATCCAATTAAGGGAAAGGCCGAGCTGCGAGGCTATGGCGTTGTCGATGTTCCTTACCTCGATACTGCAGTAATCCATATGGTTCTGGATCTGGAAGCCCGAGAGGAAATCGATAGATTGCCGGAGGAGCAGGCGCAGACCTGTGAACTTTGCTCAGTCAAATTAATTCGACAACAAGTACCTAAAGAAGATCATTTAGCCGCTCTTCGGCTCGCGAATGCACTTATTTTTACTAATCCAGTGCACAACTATTAGCCCTCTGTGTATGAGCATGCTGATTTTTCTTGCACTGCAGCGTGTCCTTCAACAAAGTAGGATTGGAATAACCTAAGAGTAGACACTCTGTTAGTTCGCGGGAAATATATGATTGGTCTAGTTCTTGTCACCCATGGTCGGTTGGCAGAAGAGTTCAAATCGGCTCTTGAGCATGTTGTAGGTCCACAGGACCGGGTAGCAACCATTAGCATCGGCCCAGATGACGATATGGAACAACGTCGTCAGGACATCCTGCGTTCCGTTGAAGCTGTCAACGACGGCTCTGGCGTTGTCCTTCTTACCGACATGTTTGGCGGTACGCCTTCTAATCTCGCTATTTCTGTGATGGATGGTGGTAGCGTTGAGGTCGTAGCTGGTGTAAACCTGCCGATGCTCATAAAACTGGCAAGCGTTCGAAACGAAAAATCGCTCGCCGAAGCGGTAGAAGAAGCCCGCAGTGCAGGACAGAAGTATATCTCCGTAGCTTCGCAGGTCCTGTCCGGGCAAGGCTAAGAAAATATGGATGAATGCACAGTGTTAGCTCGCGATCTGACCATCGTGAACACCCGTGGTTTGCACGCGCGCGCCTCAGCTAAGCTGGTCAAGCTGGTTGAGACTTTTGATGCCCATGTAAAAGTTTCCAAAGACGGCCAAACTGTTGGTGGAACCTCCATCATGGGACTGATGATGCTTGCAGCCAGCACAGGCTGCTCGATCCACGTTGTCGTAACCGGCAATCAGAAAGAAGAAGCCATCTCCGCGATTGCGCATCTGGTGGAAGATGGTTTCGGTGAAAGAGACTAAATAAGTCAAGCTCCTAGAGGATCTGATGAATAAGCGCCCAGCTTCCCGTTTGTTGGTGGTTGATCCTCAAGACCGAATTCTCCTCTTCAATTTCAAGTTCGAGAAAGGCCCTCTCAAAGGCCAGGACTATTGGGCCA